>NZ_JBLJBV010000004.1:0-29554 GCF_047638075.1 Phaeovulum sp. | reverse complement strand
TGGAACTTCACGCCATCAAGATAAGCTACCCGTGGTCCCCAGCGACCGCTTACGGATGAACCGCGTGATGCTGATCCGCTATTCCAGCACAAGGCCCGTTCCCCGCATGCGCGGGGATGAACCGCAGGGCTACGACACGATGCAGACCGTGGGCTGCCGTTCCCCGCATGCGCGGGGATGAACCGAACTCGGTGGCCACGGCACGCCTGGGCGCGGACCGTTCCCCGCATGTGCGGGGATGAACCGTTGATCCGCTAAGCACCCCTACTCCAAACCGTCCGTTCCCCGCATGCGCGGGGATGAACCGGAATGGCGTATTTAGAATTGACACGGTATCAACCGTTCCCCGCATGCGCGGGGATGAACCGATGATCGGCTAACCAACCCCGGCGCTACTGCCCCGTTCCCCGCATGCGCGGGGATGAACCGTTTCTGGTTGAACACCTGCACCGCGTCACAAACCGTTCCCCGCATGCGCGGGGATGAACCGTCGAGGTTGATACCTCCGGCTGGGAGTTGGCACCGTTCCCCGAATGCGAGGGGGTGAACCGAATTGGAGGGGGCAATGGCGGAGGCGCTGCAACCGTTCCCCGCATGCGCGGGGATGAACCGCCATTAGCGTACCTCCGCATAATCCACAGCATCCGTTCCCCGCATGCGCGGGGATGAACCGGAACGCTTCTCGATGCCTTCACTTGAAGCCTTGGCTTGGGCGTTGATCAATCAAAGTTGACCCTAACACCGATCGCTTTTGTGTCCTAAACTTTGTGTATGAAGCTCAGCCCGAAGATTGAGCAGAAGTTACGTGAGCCTCCCATTCTTCAAACAAATCCCGCCAACCGCGCCAGAACCTCCGTTTCGCTGGCCGCCGTCACCTCCCACGGATACCCAAGCGAGATGTTGCGCAGGCGGGTCTTGCCGTGCTGGAACGCAATCTGATGATGGGTATGCCCGAAGAGCCACTCATCCGGCTGGTAGGTTTCGATCAGCTGGGACAAATCGGAAGCGTAGGCGGCATGCACGGGAGAGTCGTCGGTTATGCAATCCGCCAAGGGCGCGTGATGGGTCACAACAATGGTACGCCCCGCAAAGGGTTCGGCCAATCGCGCCTCAAGCCATGCGCGGTGATCGGTATGGGTTCGGAGCACATCAATCGGGGTGATCTTGCGAAACGCGCCGCCGGCCGCCCATCGGATGTAATGGTAATCATTCATGGCTTGGCTGGCCTGATACATGCAGGCCTCGGTGGCGCCTGTCAGGGCAAAATCGGTCCAAAGGGTGCAGCACAGGTAGCGGCAGCCGCCAAACTGCAAAACCTGTTTTTGCGCAAAGTTGGCGCCGGCGTCCTCACAGATCGCGGCCAGACGGTCGTCGCCATTCAGCACATGATCATAGTAATCATGATTGCCGGGGAACAGGTAGATACGCTCCGTCGGCACATAGCGCGCGAGATGCGCCAGCATTTTGGGCCAGCGTACCTTTGGTTTGTTTGACAGATCGCCCGCGATGATCAGCGCATCCAGCGAGGCCAGGAAGTCTGGATCAAAGGAGGTGAGCGGATCGCGCCCTTTGATCAACCAAATGTCGAGATGCAGATCAGCAATGGCCAACACTTTTGGGTTTATGTTCATGTGACGATCTCCTCAATCACGGACAGCTGGTGAAGGCGTCGACCGGGTGGCACACCCTGAACGCCCGGCCTGCCGATAGGTTTGGGTCTTTTGCTATGCGCCGCGCAGCGCAGTTGTATCGGCGCAAACGCCCAAGTGCGTCGGGACATGGTCATTATTGGCATCTCTCCGGCGCCGCCTGCTCTGCGCCAAGGATCGCCCGGGCCTGATGAATGGTCAGCACGAGGCGCTGTGCAGCCGCGATCTTGTCACCATGGCGGGCCAGCATCTCCGCAAAACTTGCAGCCTGTGTCAGACGGTACCACCGCGATGTGCTGCGCGCCCAAGTGCCGTCCGGCGCCAGGCCACAGAGCCGGGAGCTGCGGGTGAGCGGTCCGACGCAATAGGGATGACCCGTTGGTGTCCCGAGGAGGAGCAACCCGTCCCCGGCAGGATCGTACACCACAATCCAGTGCGCCATGACCGGCGCATCATCAAGGGCATCGGGGCCCGGTCTACGCGCCGCCAGCGCCAGCGAGCGTTCGCGCATGCGCCGCATAACCATCTCGGTTTGATCCTGGGTAAACCGCTTCCAAGTGGAGGCAGGGATAGAGGTTTTTCCCTGCGTCACCGACAAACCCGGCATTGGATAGACCTCCCGGAACGCCGTTTGCACGTCTAGCGGAAGCGCATCCAAAACATGACCCGGATTGGACTGGCTCGGGACAGCTTCAGGCGGGACAGCCGTTCGAAGCAGGTCGAGATAGGCGAGGTCTTTGGCGTTCGGGTCCATCATCAGCCCTCCCGGACGCAGACATCGGCAAGCCCGGCGCCTGTCGGCCCCTCGATCTCACCGGGGTAAACCAGCATGCGCGCGGCCATCCGCCTTATCGCGACACCGTTCCCCCGCCTGATCAAAGGCGGTCGAGAGCGGGCTGCACAAGGATTCGCCGTCGCGCGACCGTTTTGGTGAAGAATGATCAGATGCGTCATGTTGATTTGCCTTGTTGTGAGAGGCTTGGGTCCGCCAGAGACCAAATGGACCAGCTTTATTATTCCCGGCGGCGCCGGGTCATCTGTGGCTTTGAAAGTGAAGAGACGGGGTCTGAATCGCTGTTCTTCCAGCCTCAGAACGGGCTAAGCGGTGGAGTAAATATTGATCATGCCTGTGCTCCGGAAGATGTCATGTCCAAAGGCTAGCCGAAACTTCGCATCGATTGCAAGTACCTGATTTGAAATGTAAAAAAACCACCTCCCATGAGGCGTCGCTTTTTGAACTTTTTCGCAAAGCGAATTCTTTCATGCTTCACCGACCGTCAGGATCACACGCTTTGCAGGCGCCCCAAGGGTTTAGCGGCTTTGGACGTTGCAGCGCGCAATAGCGTTTCGAGCAATTTTCGCAGAATTTGAGTAATATGTTTTTCGCGATTTCTTAGGTTACAGATCATGCACTTGGACCCATTGCGCAGGCGGCAAACGCGTATTTTAGATCGGTTTAGGGTGTGTTCCCGGCATGGGTGCTGGCCTGGCCGCAATTCCGGCAGGGCGATTCGCTGTCAGATGATGGCGTCCGATGGCGCCTCGCGGTGCTCCGCTCCCCATAAAACTGCGTACACCTTGCCAGCCCAGGCTTTCCCCACCGCCCGTGTTCTGGTAACGTTCCAGATCATCCTCCAACTGGGGCCGGATCAGCTGATGTGTAATTTATACTCCCAGACCAAGAGCCAAGATGCGATGCGGCATGTGTTTGACGACATGCTGATCGGCGATGAGGCGTTCGAGGACCTGACCGGCAACCTGCCCGCGCAAACCGGGATCTGGCCGGATTATGCAGCACCTATCATCCGACATAGGCCGCAGGGTGGCTGGCAGTTGAGCAAGACCCGTTGGGGCATGCCAACGCCAGAAACGTTCCTCAAAGGTAAGCGCACCGATTCCGGCGTGACCAATATCCGCAATGTGGCCTCGCCGCATTGGCGGCGCTGGCTGGGGGTGGAGCATCGCTGCCTTGTGCCCTTCACCAGCTTTTCCGAGATCGATCAGCGGCCCGGCGCGCCGCGCAACCATCCGGTTTGGTTTGCGCTTGGGGCTGAAAGACCTCTGGCGTTTTTCGCAGGGCTACGTACCGAATGGACCTCGGTGCGCAAGCTCAAAGAAGGCGAAGTCACCGCAGAGCTGTTCGGTTTTTTGACCTGCCCGCCCAATGCGGAAGTCGCGCCTGTCCATCCCAAAGCGATGCCGGTGATCCTGACGAAGCCTGCGGATTGGCGGCAATGGCTGACGGCCCCGACTGAGGAAGCGTTGAAGCTCCAGCGTCCTCTGCCGGACGGGATGTTGCAGATCGTGGCCGAGGGAGAACGGACAGATGCGGGCTGAGCCGAGCCCCGGTGATCCTTTCGGCCTGCGCCAGCGCCGCGTACATGAGGCCGAGGGCCGGGGACGGCGCGCATTTGCATGGTTTCAGGCCATCCACCACCCCGGTACTCTGGTCTGGATCTCGCCCGCCCATGCGCCTGAGATACCAATGCTGCGCGGTCTGCCGCAGGGTATCGGGGAACGGTTGCACCTGCTGCGCCCGACAAGTGAGATTGATCTGCTGTGGTGCATCGAAGAAACCCTGCGCGCGGCACCCGTGGCGCTGGTTATCGCAGAGCCGTCACAGCCGCTCTCCTTAACCGCTGGCCGACGCTTTCAGCTGGCAGCGGAGGCGGGGCGCACCACCGGGTTGCTGCTGATCCAAACCGATGCGGGCAGCAATGCCACCGAAACCCGCTGGTCGTGTGAACAGCAGGCCAGCGCACAAGCGGGTTCGACTCTGCATCAATGGACTCTTAAAAAGAACAAACAAGGCGCTATTGGCGATTGGCTTGTAAACTGGAATGGCGCGTCGGCTGCTGTCCATATGGTTTGCGAGGCTGGTGAGCGACGCCGGCCTGCGGAACCGGCTCGTTGAAGGGGCTTTTGCGCTGACCCTTCGGTCGCGCAATTCTGATCATCTGCATTGCGTGAACCCATCCGGATTTCCAGCGTTATTTCCTGAGTGCGCCAGACATTCCTAACGCCGATGACCCTTTTTGGCTGCTGGCAAAACATGTGGCATTGCCCAAGGTTGATTTTCGCAAACGCTCCAGCCGTCAGCGCGCCAAGCAATAGGGGATCAGGTTCTTCGAGTGTCTCAGCCGCGCAGGGGTGCGAAAAACGATCGCGTTTCAGATTTTCGCAAATCCGGGCTGCCGCAGCTGGCCTGGGACCTAAAACGGACCGGGCCGAGCCCCCGCGCATCATGCGGGCGTATTCGAGGGCGGATCGAGATGAGTGAGAGATGCGCATGGGTGGTTGCTTTTGTAAGATGCTTGATCTATATGTACAAAAGCAACCAGTTTGGGAGGGCGCGATGATCATCACAGTCCCCAATGAACCCGGCTACGCAGGGCGGTCCACTCAAGGGCGTAAGAAGCGGGCCTCACCGGCTCGTGAACAGTTTATCAAGCAGTCGGAAGGGTGGATCAGGCAGCTCTCAGTTGAGCTACCAGAGGCATATGTAGAATACGCAGTCACCGGAAATCCCTCACCTGATGATCTTTTGCAGTCTGTGGCCGAGCTGGTCTCTGGTGATCAAATGCACAGGGCTCTTCTACTGCGCTATGTGCGTGCGGTGGAGCAACTGGTCCAAAAAATGCCGAACGATCTGATCATGTCGACCATCTCCGCACCCTCCGATTTCGGAGCCTTGGTGCGCGCCCTGAGTGACCCGCGCGTGTCGGAACCCTCGCGGGGGATCGATCCGCTTGCTGGTGCGGTTGGTCGATCCATCGATCACCGCGACAGGCTAAGGCAGATGGCCGGTGAAATGCTGTCGAGCTCACAGGTCGAAGAACTGCTAGGGATCAAGCGTCAGGCGATAGACAAGCGACGGAAAGCGCACAAGCTCCTCGCCCTGCGAATGGGCTCGGACTGGTCCTATCCTGCTCTCCAGTTCGACGGGGGAGAGGTTCTTTTCGGCTTGGAGAGTATCCTTAATGCGCATGCCGAGAAGGACCCTTGGGTTATCTTGGACATCCTGCTCGCTCCGGACGAGGCGTTGAGGGGCCGTACCCTTCTTCAGGCGATGCAGGAGAAGGACGAGCAAGCCATCGCGCGTCACATCGCGCAGGCCGGAGGCGACGGGTTCGCATGAGCGTCGCGCCTAGGGGGCCGACAGGGTCCGCTCCGCTCCCTCCTGCGGATCTGAGCGTTCGTGATCTCCCGATCCGGGTGGTGGCCGCAGGGGAGCCCCTTTATCGGGTGCATAGGTCTCATCACTACCCCATCTTCTTCGGGCCCGGGGCCGGGAACCCGCCCGCGTACCGCTTCGACAGTATCAGCGGACGCTTCGGCGTTCTGTATGTCGCCCCGGGTCCGGACGCGGCGATGATCGAAACGCTTCTGCGTCAGCCCCAGAGGCTCACCGTCGACTACTCAGAAATTCGGGACAGAAGTCTCTCAACGCTCCGTGCCGATCGCGATCTGCGTTTGGTGTCCGCCACCGGGAACGACCTGTCCCGGCTCGGGACGACCGCGGCGCTATCGACAGGTCCGTATGATCCCTGCGGTGCCTGGTCGGATGCTCTCTTTGATCATCCGGCCGTTCCGGACGGCATCCTGTTCTGCTCACGACACAACCCGGACGAGCTGTGCATAGCGCTTTTTGAGCGTAAGGACCTCGCGTTCGTGATCTCCTCCACTACGCCGCTCCCCGCCATGCTGACAGAGGTGGGGGTCCTGCTCGATCGCCACGGCAAATCTCTGTTTGGCGCACCGTAGAAAGGAGACAGGGCGGGGAACAGGACCCCGATGTCCGCTGTCGCGCGGCCACTATTTCTTACAGCCCGCCACAAACGGTGGATTCTGGCATTCTGTGACAGTTTAGGCGAGACTAATAGACATGGTAGCTATACGGATTGCTGTGGGGTAACGCCTTCTTGACGCATCTTAGCGACAGTATCTGCCTATTTCGACGAAGACGTCAGAGCCGCCACCATCGGTTGATCTACAGTTTCAGACTGGAACCGCGCTGCAAGGGGCGCCTCTTCGCGTTTTGCGATAGGCTTTATCCCAGCAGATAGAGCATCAGATAAAGTGTTACCCCGCCTGACAGGATCGCAGCCAGCACATTACGGGTCACAATGCCTGCGATAAGCGTCGCTGCCGCCGCCAACATACGCGGCGCATCAAGCGCGCCGCCCGTCGCCGGAGGCCAGGCCACCATCGGAGCCACGAGCGCAGGCAGCACCGCAACAGCCGTGTAGCGCAGGTGCCGCAGCACCCAGGGCGGCATTGCGCGATCCCCGACAATTCCTAGAAAAATAAAGCGCAGTGCAAAGCTGCCTGCGGCGAGGCAGACCAGTACGATCCAGATGTCTGGTGTGGCGACATCTTTCATGCCGCCGCCTTGCTTGACATAAGCAACTCGACCTGTGCGCCAACAATCATACCCACCGCCCCCGCAATCAACAGACCAAGGCTATAGGGAACAGAGGCCAGCATCAGCGATGCGGCTATGGCCACAAAAGCCGCAGCAACATGCGCAATGCTGCGCAACATCGGCGCGACCATCGCCAGAAATGTGATCGGCACCGCAAAATCGAGCGCAAATCCAGCTGGAATCGCGCTGCCTGCGATTGCGCCAACCATAGTAAAGGCCAGCCAAAGCGGAATGATGGACGAACTCACGCCAAAATAATACGCCAGCTTTTGGGCAATGCTCCATTCGGGGTGTTTCTCATATGCCAGAATCGCGCTCGCATAAACCTGATCGACCATCAGATAGGCCACCAGCGCCCGCATACTCATAGGGGCCTTCCCCAAATGCGGCGTCAGCGACGCGGAATACATTGCCATACGCAAATTCACGGCCAGCGATGTTGCAATCACTATCAGGGTTGGCGCGTGCTCAGAGAGGAGTTGCACGGCGGTGAATTGCGACGCGCCTGCCACAACAAAGAACGAATAGGAAAACGTCTCTAGCAGGGTGAACCCGGCTTCTGTCGCGACGACTCCGAAGAGTATCGAGAAAGGCGCAATCACAAGGATAAAGGGTGCGCCAGCGCGCATACCCTGCCAGTAGCTGGACTTGGTGGTTTCTGGTGGCATCAGCTGCCTGCCCTCGGGAAAGGAAGTATTGTCCCGCGCATTATCGGCTTGACCAAGGAGATGCAATTCCAGCCCTGACTGTATGGACTATATCATCGCTACCACACCCATCTGAAACACAAGCGCGATGCTGCAAAGATCTGAAACAACGGAGGGGAGCACGACCATCAATCGTATGGGGTAGCCAACCTTCATAAGCATTTTAAAACTCTCCAGACTATTATGGAAATTCGCCTCCTCAAGGCGCAAAATAGGATTTTCGGTTGGCCATTTGTATTTTGGCCCAGTTTAGACATTCTGGCTGTAAAAACTCCGGGGAATGGCTTTCTGGGGGATTTTGGGTCGGTTTTAGCTCCTAAATGGCAGGCAAGAGCCCCCTGAGGCGCTGATGGCGGGCATGGGGCCCCGGTTACACCGACGAGGGTCAAGGCGCGGCGGATATTGTAGGCTAGCGGGCAAGCCGCTCATCACTCTCAGTCATGGCTTTGGCCAGCTCGCTCTTTGTGAAGTTGCGCTGGCCGCTGTTTACAGCTTTCAGTCGCGTGCCATCGACGGTAATCGCTCGGGGCGGTAGGCAGGTACAAACAGCGGGCAGGCTATCGCGCCGATCTTTACCATTCCGCCCGCGCCTCCATCGCGACAGCCCCATCGGCACGCCTCACCCAAAGCCGCAGCGCGCCGGCATCCTCGTCGGCGTTCAGCGTGAAATCATCTGTATCGAACACCGGCGACAGGCTGCGAAAGCTGAACCGCGCCGGGCGCTTGCCGCGCAGATCCTGAGCATAAAGCACCAGCATCGCGGCCTGCATCGGCCCGTGGACCACCAGCCCGGGATAGGCTTCAACGTCCCGCGCATAGGCCAGATCATAGTGGATGCGGTGCCCGTTGAACGTCAGTGCGGAATAGCGAAACAGCAAAGCGGCTGACGGCGTGACGCTGCGGTGAAACGCGCCCATCGGGGTGGGTGCCGGGACAGGGGGCTTGGCTGCGCCGGGCTGTTCCGCCGCGCGAAAAACGATGTCTTGTCTTTCGCGGATCACCGGACGCGCGCCGCTGTAGATCGCATGATCCACGGTGACAAAGCACAGCGCGCCGCTGCGGCCTTCCTTCAGCGTGACATCGCGGATGTTGGACACCCGGCGCACCGCCTCGCCGATGCGGATATCATCGGTGAATTCCAAGGCGCCCCCCGCCCACATGCGGCGCGGCAAGGGCACAGGCGGCAAGAACCCCCCGCGCGCCGGATGCCCGTCCTCGCCCAACGATGCCGTCGGCGTGGCAGGCTGGGCAAGGCACAGATGCAGCATCAAGGGCGCGATCGCCCCCTGCACAACGACCCCTGCCCGGTCAAAGGTTGCGTTATAGCGCTGTACCAACGCCGGGGTTACCACCTCGGCCGCCTGTTCTGTGCGCCCGATCCAATGGCGCAGGTGGTCGATGTCCAGCGCCGTCATGCGGATGCCCCCGGCAATGCGGGAACGGCACCCAAAGCGCGGTCCTCGCCGGCAAAGATCGCGCCGGGTGCGGGCATGCTGACCGGCCCGTTCGGCGTGTCCACGGTGATCCGGCGCAGATGCGGATGCCGCGACAGCCCCGCCATGTCATTGACCGACGCAAAGGCCACATTGGCCCGCAGGATGGCCTCGGTCGCCTGCCCCAGATCACGGTACGAAAACGCCGCCGCCACCAGCGCATCGGTTTCGGCCCGGTTCACCACTCGTGCGACGTTGCTGGCAAAGCGCGGATCGGTGGCCATATCTGGCGCCCCAAGGAAATGGGTCGCGAAACCCTGCCATTCGCGGTCGTTTTGAATGGCGATCAGCACCTGCGCGCCGCCCTTGCACGAAAACACACCGTAGGGCGCGATAGACGGATGCGCCAAACCGACCCGCCGGGGGGATTTGCCACCTTCGTGGTTCAACAGGGGCACGGTCAGCCAATCAGCCATCACATCAAACATCGAGATCGAGATATTGACCCCCCGCCCGGTAATCCCGCGCTGGATCAGGGCCTCTAGAATGGCCGCATGTGCGGTGGCCCCAGTTGCGATATCCACGATGGAAATGCCGACACGCGCCGCCTGATCCGGCCCGCCGGTGATCGAACACAGGCCCGATTCCGCCTGAATCAGCAGATCATAGGCCTTGCGGTCAGCCATCGGCCCGGTTTCTCCGTACCCGGATATCGCGCAGGAAATCAGCCGGGGGTAATCGCGCGTGAGCCGGTCAGCGTCAAACCCCAACCGGGCCAGCGCGCCGGGCTTCAGGTTCTGCACTAACACATCCGCCCCCGTCAGAAGATCGGCCAGCATCGCTTTGTCGGCGGGCTTGGTCAGATCGGCGGCCACGGTTTCCTTGCCCCGGTTCAGCCAGACGAAATAGCTGGACTGCCCCAGCGCCACGTCGTCATAGCCTCGAGCGAAATCTCCCTCAGGGCGTTCGATCTTGATCACCCGCGCGCCCGCATCGGCCAGACGCGAGGTGGCAAAGGGCGCCGCCACCGCCTGTTCGATTGCAACGACCGTCAGACCTGCAAGCGGCAAACCCATCAAAAGCTCCTTGGCAGGCTAAGGACATGCTCGGCGATGTAGGATAGGATCAGGTTGGTTGAAATCGGGGCGACCTGATACAGTCGGGTTTCGCGGAACTTGCGCTCGATATCGTATTCGCAGGCAAAGCCGAACCCGCCGTGAAATTGCAAACAGGCATTCGCGGCTTCCCAGCTTGCCTTGGCGGCCAGAAATTTTGCCATATTTGCCTGCGCGCCACATTCCTGATTGGAGTCGAATAGGCGGCACGCCTCATACCGCATTAGATTGGCAGCCTCGATTTCAATATAGGCCTCGGCGATGGGGAACTGCACGCCCTGATTCTGGCCGATGGGGCGGCCAAACACGTTGCGCTCAGTCACATATTTGCTGACCCGTTCGGTGAACCAAAAGCCATCCCCGATGCATTCCGCCGCAATTAGCGCGCGTTCGGCGTTCAGGCCGGTCAGGATGTACTTGAACCCCTTGCCCTCTTCACCGATCAGGTTTTCTTCGGGGATTTCAAGGTTGTCAAAGAACAGCTCGTTGGTTTCGTGGTTCACCATGTTCAGGATCGGGCGAACCTGCATGCCGGTTTTCATCGCCTCTTTGATATCGACGATAAAGATAGACAGGCCTTCGGACTTCTTCGCCACATCCGCCAACGGCGTGGTGCGGGCAAGTAAGATCATCAGGTCGGAATGTTGCACCCGGCTGATCCAGACCTTCTGGCCGTTGATGACGTATTTGTCGCCCTTCTTGACGGCAGTGGTCTTGATCTTGGTGGTGTCGGTGCCGGTGGTCGGTTCGGTCACGCCCATGGATTGCAGGCGCAATTCCCCGCTGGCGATCTTGGGCAGATACCGCTGGCGCTGTTCTTCCGACCCGTGCCGGACCAAGGTGTTCATATTGTACATCTGCCCGTGGCAGGCACCCGAGTTTCCGCCGGACCGGTTTATTTCCTCCATGATGACGGAGGCTTCGGTCAGCCCCAGCCCTGACCCGCCGTATTCTTCGGGGATCAGCGCCGCCATCCAGCCCGACCGAGTCAGCGCCTCGACGAACTCTTCGGGATAGCCGCGCGCCTCATCGATCTTGCGGTGGTATTCGTCGGGAAAGGTGGCGCACAGCGCACGCACCGCATCGCGAATGTCCTGATAGGCATCGGGTTTCGTCTTTATCATCGCAAGCCTCTGGTTCGGTGTCGAAGCCCCCTTGGGGCGGGATAGGGCCTAAGTTCCGCTGGCAGGTCCACAAGTCAACCGCTTGCGCGGCCTATGATCCATGCCGAACTGCTATAGGGCCGGCGGTTGGTCATCGCAAATGCTGCGCGACCGATCCCGCGCGGCCCAGATCGTGGAGCCTGGCAAGCCAGCCATCGCAGGTGGTGTTCAAAACCGGACCGGCCAGCGTGCGGAACTTCAGGTCCAGCGCGGCGGCGTCGGGAAAGGTTTCAGGCTCGCCAGACGGGTCGGGGATGCGCAGGGCGTGGGTTTCACCGCGGGCGGTTACTGACAGCACGGCCCCGAACGGATGGCGCAGACCCTCCAGCGTCTCGTCTTGCCGTACATCGACCCGCGCGGCCAAGGTGTCTGCGTCAGCGCTGCCCAAAAGGTTATAGTCGTCCCAGCCGAACCGTCCCCGCAACAGCGCGACCGCCGCCGCGAACGGCATCGAAAACTGCCCGTCCACGATTGAGCGCACCTTGCGTTTGGCCGCAATCGGTGCCCCGACCAGCGCGACCCCGTTGCGGTGTAGCCCCACGGTGATCGCGTCAATATCGTTGGCTGTCCAGCCATGCTGCGCGCGCAGGGTCAGCAGGCCGTCCACCGCAGCATGGGTATAGCGGCAGGCGGGGTAGGGTTTCACCCCGATGCGCAGCGTTTCCCAGACCTGCCCCAGCCCTTCCAGCAGCTTGGCGGGCTGCGGGGCGTCGCTGTAACCTTGCAAAAACCCGTGCTTGCCCTCGATGGCCTGTGACGCGCCCTTGAACCCTTCGGCGGCAAGGCTGGCGGCCATCAGCCCCTTCATTGCCGCTTCTCCGACCTGATAGCGCTTGTTCCAAGCCCCGTTTTCCAGAAACTGAAGCGACCCGGACGCCTGACTTGCGGCAATGCCGAACGCCGTCTCCATCCCGGACGCATCAAGCCCCAGCAACCGTCCCGCCGCCGCCGCCGCCCCGAACGTGCCTGCAGTGGCTGTGGGGTGAAACCCGCGCGCGTAATGGGCGGTAGGGTCCAGCGCCATGCCAAGCCTGCAACAGGTTTCAAACCCGATGACCACGGCGGCCAGAAACTCGGCCCCCGATGCGCCTGTCAGCTCCGCCGCCGCCAAAGCCGCTGGAACCACCGGCGCGCTGGGGTGCAATGAGCTGTTGGCATGGGTATCGTCGAAATCCAGCGAATGGCCAAAGGTGCCGTTCAACAGCGCCGCCGCCGCCGCACCGTAGCGCCGGTTTAGCCCGAACACCGTGCAAGGCCCATCCCCGGAAAAACCAAGTCGTTCAATCATGGCCAGCACCGAAGGCGTGGAATCGGCCTCTTGCGCCGCGCGGATGGCAGAGCCTATCAGATCAATCGCTAGGGTGTTTGCGCGGTTCGTGACCGCTGCGGGAATACCGGCACGGGATGTGCCGACGGCGAAATCCGCAAGGCGTGCTGTCAGGGTCATAAGGCTCTCGGGGTTGAGTCCGTGGATAATTCCAAAATGACCGCGCAGTCGGGTCTTGCCCAATACCAAAATCTTAGCCCTGCCATAGCCAAGTGCTATCGACCGCCCTGCTCCCCATGGCAGGACAACCCGAATATCGCTGATATTTCCTGCACTAAGGTCGGGTTGCGCTCGGACGACGCATATGAGCCGAGGCCGACAGGCCCATAACGAATTCACATACCGACCTTTGTTAATCTGGAATGTCAGATAACCCCTGGGTTCTGTATTCAGAAAGGCGTGTGCGGAACCTCGGAGGAGAGACGTACTACAGCTAAGCGTGATACGACAAGGATGCGCATCGTCACAAAAAGCGATTTCGGCGGGCGGGTCTGCGCTGATGTCAGCAAGATAAATGATCAGGGAGGATCGGATGACTCAATTTTCACGTCGAATGTTCATGGGAACCGCAGCGGCTGCCGCAGGGGTTTCGGCGCTTCCAGCCTTTGCACAAAGCAAGCCCGTCAAGATTGGCGTTCTGGCCGATTTCAGCGGGATCTACACCGACCTGATGGGCCCGAACGGCGTTGCCTGCGTTGAACAGGCGATTGCAGATATTGCACCGGGCTTCCCGGTCGAAGTGGTCTTTGGCGATCACCAGAACAAGGCGGATATCGGCGCGGGCATCACTCGTCGCTGGTTCGACACCGACGGCGTTGACATGCTGATCGCAGGGCCGAACTCTGCCGTGGGTCTGGCTGCCAGCGCGATTGCCTTTGAAAAGAACAAGCCCTGCCTAGGCGTTGCCGTCACCGCAACCGACTTCACCGGAAAGCAGTGCAACCCGAACACCGTCAACTGGACCTATGACGGCTATATGCTGTCCAAGGCCGTGGCGACCGAAACGGTCCGCGCTGGTGGCAAGAAGTGGTACTTCATCACCACCGACAACGCCTTTGGCCACTCACTTCAGGCCGAAGCCACCGCCTTTATTCAGGCGGCTGGCGGCGAAGTAGTCGGCCATTCGGCCTACCCAATCGGCATGACGGATTTCGCCAGCTTCCTGTTGGCGGCTCAGTCATCAGGCGCGGATACGCTGGGGCTGGCGCTAGGCGGCACTGACCTTCTGGCCTGCCTGAAACAGGCTGCGGAGTTTGGCGTCACCGACACCATGAAAACCGCGGCCTTTGTCGTATTCTTGAACGATCTGCACGCAGCCGGTCTGGACACGATGCGCAACCTTCTGTTCACGAACAGCTTCTACTGGGACCTGAACGACACGACCCGCGCCTGGACCGAACGCGTGCTGCCAAAGCTGGACGGCAGCTACCCGGGCATGGTTCACGCGGGCTGCTATGCCGTGACGGCGCATTATCTCAAGGCGCTTGCGTCCCTAGGTGTGGACGCTTCTCGCGCAGACGGCGCCGCCGTTGTGGCCGCGATGAAGGCTATGGAGACCCAGGACGACGCGTTTGGAGCTGGCCGCATCTTGTCCAACGGCCGCGCCGAACTGCCTGCCTATCTGTTGCAGGCAAAAGCCCCCGAGGAAAGCACTGCGCCCTGGGATCTGTGCAAGGTCATCTCGACCATGCCGGCAGTTGAAACCGTTCGCCCGATTGCAGAAACCGGTTGCAGCATCGTCTAATCGCGTTTTGTAACTGGCACCCAGTCAGATCTGCGACTGGGTGCCGCCTCTGTGCGGTCGTCCGTCCGCCGGTCATCAACGGAGTTTTTTTATGAGCAAAACCCTACAGGGCCAGGGTGCCGCCCCCCTATCTGAGCGGTCCGCTTCGTCGCGCGATGATGCGGCGCCCGTACTGTCTGCCCGTGGCATCAGCAAGCAATTCGCGGGGTTTCATGCGGTCAAGAACGTGGATATTGATATCCGTCACGGCGAAGTGCATGCCCTGATCGGGCCAAACGGCGCCGGAAAAACCACGGTTTTCAACCTGCTGACCAAATTCCTGCAACCCACTGCGGGCACCATCCGGTTGATGGGGCGTGATGTGACGTCCTTTGCGCCCGCCAAGCTGGCGCAACTTGGCATGGTGCGGTCGTTCCAGATTTCGGCGATCTATCCCAACCTGACGGTGCTGGAAAACCTGCGCATCGCCTTGCAACGCCCGGCCGGCCTTGCGCATCAGTTTTGGCGGCCCCTGTCGGCGCTGGACGTGCTGGACGCCCGCGCGATCGCGCTGATCGACCGGGTCGGCCTGTCGGATGCGCGCGACGCTCAGGCGGGCAGCCTGTCCTATGGCCGCAAGCGCGTGCTGGAAATCGCGACCACGCTGGCGCTGGACCCCAAGGTGCTTTTGCTGGACGAACCGATGGCCGGCATGGGCCATGAAGACGTGACCCGCGTCGCGGACATCGTGCGGAGCATTGCCCGCGATTGCGCGGTGCTGATGGTCGAGCACAACCTGAAAGTGGTTGCAGACCTCTGCCACCGCGTGACCGTGCTGCAACGCGGCGAGGTGCTGGTGTCGGGCGATTACGCCACCGTTTCCACCGACTCGCGCGTACGCGAAGCCTACATGGGGACTGATGATGAATGACCAGAACCGGCAACCGCTGCTGCGGGTCCGCGGGCTAGAGGCCTGGTACGGCGAAAGCCAGGCCCTGCACGGCGTTGATTTCGATATCTACCCCGGCGAAACCGTGTCCTTTCTGGGCCGCAACGGCGTGGGCAAGACCACCACCCTGAGGGCGCTTTTGGGCATCACCTCGGCGCGCAAAGGGGAAATCACCCTGAATGGCCGCGACATGATGAAGGTCCCGCGCCACCGCGTCGCCGCCTGCGGGTTCGGCTATGTGCCCGAAGAGCGCGGCATCTTTGCCACCCTGACAGTCGAGGAAAACCTGACGCTGCCCCCCGTGGTGGCCGATGGCGGCATGTCCATCAAGGATATCTACGCGCTGTTTCCCAACCTGGAAGAACGCCGCACCTCGCAAGGTACCAAGCTTTCGGGCGGCGAACAGCAGATGCTGGCCATTGCCCGCGTGCTGCGCACCGGCGCAAAGATGATCTTGATGGACGAACCGACCGAGGGTCTGGCCCCGGTGATCGTGCAACGGATCGGTGAGATTCTACTGGACCTGAAAAAGCGCGGCCTGACGGTCCTTCTGGTTGAGCAGAACTTTCGCTTCGCGGCAAAGGTGGCTGACAGGTTCTATGTGATGGATCACGGTCAGATCGTCGAAGCATTTGCCACGTCCGAATTGCCTGCGCATCACGCACGGCTGAATGAACTTTTGGGGGTCTGAGACCATGACAATGATCTTCGGTATTCCGTTGCAGGCCGTGCTGGGTCAGCTTTTGATCGGGCTGATCAACGGGTCGTTCTACGCCATGCTCAGCCTTGGGTTGGCGATCATCTTTGGTCTGCTGCGCATCATCAACTTTGCGCATGGCGCGATGTACATGATGGGGGCCTTTGTCGGCTATCTGATGCTGACATGGCTGGGCATAGGGTTCTGGCCCGCGCTGATCGCAGCCCCGATCGTCGTGGGCGCCTTTGGCGCGGTTGTCGAACGGTTTGCGCTGTCGCGGCTTTACAATCTGGACCACCTTTACGGGCTTTTGTTCACCTTTGGGCTGGCGCTGGTGGTTGAAGGCAGTTTCCGCCACTATTTCGGCGCGTCCGGTCAGCCCTACCCGGTGCCAGACGCTCTGCGCGGCGCGACCGATCTGGGCTTTATGAAGCTGCCGAACTATCGCGGCTTTATCGTGTTGATTTCGCTGGTGATCTGCATCGGTGCTTGGGCCTTGATCGAAAAGACCAAGCTGGGCTCATATCTACGCGCGGCGACCGAAAACCCGACCCTTGTCGGCGTGTTCGGGGTCAATGTCCCGCTTTTGCTGACCCTGACCTATGCGTTCGGTGCCGGGCTGGCGGGGCTGGCGGGTGTGCTGGCCGCGCCGATCCTGCAAGTCAGTCCGCTGATGGGGCAAAACCTGATCGTCATCGTATTTGCGGTTGTGGTTGTGGGGGGCATGGGGTCCATCGGCGGCGCCATCGTGGCGGGCTATCTTCTGGGCCTGTTCGAGGGCCTGACCAAAATCATCTACCCCGAGGCCGCCAATATCGTGGTTTTCGTAATCATGGCTGTGGTGCTGCTGTTCCGCCCTGCCGGCCTGTTCGGAAAGGACATCTGACATGCACGCTGACATGACCACCCGGCCGGGCCGGACCAACTTACTGCAAATCGCACTGGTGCTTGTCTGTCTGGGCGGGCTCGCGGTGGCACCGTTCTTTGTCTATCCGCTGTTCTTGATGAAGGTGATGTGCTTTGCGCTGTTCGCGGCGGCCTTCAACCTGTTGCTGGGCTATACCGGCCTTTTGTCGTTCGGGCATGCGGCCTTCTTTGGCGGAGCGGCCTATTTTACCGCCCATGCCGTCAAGGTCTGGAACCTGCCGCCCGAATTGGGCATCTTGCTGGGCGTGGTGGGGGCGGCGCTTCTGGGGCTGGTGATCGGCTTTCTGGCGATCCGGCGGCAGGGCATCTATTTTGCCATGGTTACGCTGGCGATGGCGCAGATGTTCTATTTCTTCTGCTACCAGGCCCCTTTTACCCACGGCGAGGACGGCATACAGGCCGTGCCGCGCGGCAGGTTGTTCGGGCTGTTCGACCTTGAAAACGACATGACGATGTATTTCTTTGTCGCAACGGTCTTTGTGCTGGCGCTGCTGGTGATCTGGCGCATCGTGCATTCGCCCTTTGGCATGATCTTGAAATCCATCCGCGAAAACGAGGCCCGTTCCACCTCGCTTGGCTATTCGGTGCTGCGCTACAAGCTGGCGGCCTTTGTGATGTCGGCGGCGCTGTCTGGGCTGGCGGGGTCGATGAAAACGCTGGTGTTCAAGCTGGCGTCGCTGACCGACGTGTCGTGGCATACCTCGGGCGAGGTGGTGCTGATGGCGTTGCTGGGCGGGCTTGGCACGCAGGCGGGGCCGCTGGTCGGGGCCGGGCTGGTGGTGACGTTGCAAAACTATCTGGTGGCGCTGGCGATCCCGGTCACGGTCATCGTGGGATCAGTGTTCATGCTGTGCGTGCTGCTGTTTCGCCGCGGCATCGTGGGCGAGCTGCTGGCTTTTGTCGAGGCCCGCAAGACGCGCTGACTCCCCTGTCATCCTAAAAAAACCGGGCATGCCGCAAGGCGCGCCCGGTTTTTTTATGGCCGCCAGCACCGCATGAAAAAGCCCTGCACAAAGGCGGGGCCATCACCTGCGATGACGCGCCGAGTTACATCGACGCAAAGCCCAAGGCCTCGCGCACCCGGGTTTTCAACAAGACCCCATCCCGCGTGGGCAAGATCCGCGACTTTTCCGCGCCGTCGATGCGGATCACCGCGACATAAGGCCCTTCACCCACCCGGGTGATGCGCCCGGCCACCGCCCCGACCCCGTTCATATCGGTGATTGTGTCGGTCCGGGCGATGCCACACCCCCGCGCGACGGCGGCCAGATCGGTCCCGGCTGCGGTGTGGCTGGTCTGCGACCCGGTTTCGCCATACAGTCCGTTGTCCAGAATGATGATCGACAGGTTCGCAGGCGCCTGCTGCGCGATGGTGGCAAAGGCCCCCATGCCCATCAACGCCTCGCCGTCACCGACCAGCACCATGACCGGCACATAAGGCTGGGCCAACGCAAGCCCAAGCCCCACATCGGAGGCCCCCCCCATCGCCCCCCAAAGGTAAAAGTTGCGCGGGCTATCCCCGGCCGAGGCCAGATCATAGGTGGCAGATCCAAGTGACGATATCGCCACCAGATGGCCCCGGTCTTGCAACAGGCGGGCAACCACTTCGCGGCGATCCAGCGCCGTGTCGGCAACAGCAGAACGGGTCATGTTCGGGTCCCTCATTTCACAAATACCTTGGCGCCGATAAGACGCTGCGACAGCAAGACGGCAACCGGCGTGCCACCCTCATAGGCCATGCGGGCGGCGGCGCTGACCGTCTCGGCCACCTCATCGGCGCACACGGCGCGCAAACAGTGGATGTCCATCATTTCAAACACTTGCTGAACCTTGCTGCCCATCGCAAACTGCCACGGATTGAACTCGCCCCATTCGCCGCGCATCGTGACCAGCGTCAGGAACGGCAACCGGCACGACGTCACAAGCGACAGCATATTGATGCAATTGCCCACCCCGCTTGACTGCATCAGCATCGCCGACCGCTGCCCGCCCAACCACGCACCGCAGGCCACGGCAATGCCTTCTTCCTCGGTGGTTAGGCTGATCGCGCGCATGTCTGGGTCGGCATGGATCTGCTCGATCAGCCGGGCATGACCGCCATCGGGCACATAGGGCACCTGCGCCACGCCATAAGATTTCAGCACCGCGTGAATCTGGTCCGGCCACCCCCCCTCGGTAATGGCGCCCCCATCCATGTCCGTCTCCGGCTTCAACGTCATCTTGCGCCTCGCTCCCGTCCTGATTGACGCGATATGCGTCTGTGGGGGGGAGTTTGCGGTTGTCTTGGCTATAAAGGAATAATAAAACTCGGATACAGCCAATCGCAAAGTTTGATAGCATGGAACTGAAACAACTGCGCACGTTCATAATGGTCGCCGAAAGCGGGTCGCTAAGCCGTGCCTCGGACAGGCTGCGGTTGGCACAACCAGCGTTGTCGCGGCAGATCAAGCTGTTAGAGGATGAAATCGGGTTCGATCTGTTCGTGCGGTCTGGCCGCGGGATGCATTTGACCGAACACGGCGAGGCCCTGCTGGGCCGCGTGACGGGGTTGGTCCAGCAGCTTGACAACTCGGTCGAGGATGTGCGTTCGCTTGCGATTGAGACAACCGGCCATGTGGTGTTGGGTTGCATCCCGACCGCCAGCCATGTTGTCGCCGGGCGCATTGCCATTCGCGTCGCGCACGAACTACCCTTGGTGTCACTTCGAATCATCGAAGGCTATGCAGGCCACCTGATCGACTGGTTGCACCGCGGCGAGGTCGATGTGGCAATCCTGTATGGACCGGCCTCGGACTTGCATCTGCGGATGTCGGATGTGATGTTCGAGGAACTGGTGCTGGTCAGCCCCGCAGACCAATCCCCCGCGGCGGATGAATTGCCGGTTTCGGCTCTGGCCGACCTGAACCTAGTGCTTCCCAGCAGTCCACATGGGTTGCGCCTTGTGATCGAGGCTGCGGCGGCAAAGGCCGGCATCGCTATCAACGTGAAGTATGAGGCGGACTCCTATCACGTGCTGAAGGAAATCGTGGCTGCCGGGCTGGGCCATACTATCTTGCCCCTCTCGGCATTTTACCGTGAACAAGAAGACGGTCTGTACCGGATCACCCGCTTGAATAAACCTCGCATTTCGCGCCATCTGGTCATGGCGCTGCCCGCTAGCAGAATCGATACCAAGGCCACATCCGCTGTGCGTGCTCTCGCGCAAGAGGAAATCCTGCGCATGGTCGACAGCGGCGAATGGCGCACAATTCTCGTCTAGACCGTCCGCAGGCATCCCCTGAAGCTGGCATGCCTGCGTCAGAGGTATATCCATTCTCTATGCGTCATATGCCGGATTTCTTCCGAACCCTGACCGATTTCGCTGCTAGAACTGTGCGAAAGATACCATTGAAGGGGAGGACAGATCATGGCTGTTTTTGGAAATCTGATCGCGGGGGAGTGGCGTGTTGGCACGGAAACGCGGGCCAATATCAACCCGTCGGATACCAATGATGTGATTGGCGAATTTACCGTCGGCAGTCGGCGTGACGTGGAAGACGCTGTCGCCGCCGCCCGTCAGGCGATGAAAGGCTGGGCCAGCCATACCGAACAACAGCGCGCCGATATCCTGTTTCGTGTCGGGGAAGAAATGTTCGCCCGTCGCGAAGATCTTGGCGAACAGCTGGCCCGCGAAGAAGGCAAGACCCGCGCCGAAGGCATTGGCGAAGTTATCCGCGCATCACAGATCTTTCGGTTTTTCGCAGGCGAGGTCGTGCGCTTTGGCGGCGAATTCCTGCCTTCGGTCCGTCCCGGCATTGATGTGTCGATTCGGCGCGAGCCGGTGGGTGTCGTGGGGCTGATCACGCCCTGGAACTTCCCCATCGCCATTGCCGCATGGAAAATCGCACCCGCCCTAGCCTATGGCAACGCGGTCGTTCTGAAGCCCGCCGACCTGACCCCGGCCAGTGCCTGGGCCTTAGCCGATATCTTGCACCGTGCAGGAGTTCCGGCGGGGGTCTTCAACCTTGTCATGGGGCGCGGCACGATCGTGGGCCAGGCGATCGTCGAAATGACGGATGCGGTCAGCTTTACCGGATCGGTCGCGACCGGCACCGGCATCGTGCAGACCGCCGCAAGCCGCATGATCCGCGTGCAATGCGAAATGGGTGGCAAGAACCCCCTTGTCGTGATGGATGACGCCGATCTGGATGTTGCGATCAACTGCGCGGTGGATGGGTCGTTCTTCCAGACCGGTCAGCGCTGCACGGCCTCCAGCCGGCTGATCGTCCACGAGGCGATCCATGATCGCTTCATCGCAGGCGTGGCTGAGCGTCTGGAAAAGATCGTCACGGGTCACGCTTTAGAGGCTGGAACGCAGGTCGGGCCGGTGGTCGATGCCAAGCAGTTGGAACAGGATCTGTCCTATATCGACATCGGCGAAAAAGGAGGGGCCCATGCGCTGGTGCGGGGCCAGAGGCTGAACCGCGAAACGCCCGGCTTCTATCTGTCTCCAACCCTGTTCACCGAAACCACGAATGACATGCGGATCAACCGCGAGGAGGTGTTTGGCCCGGTCGCTGCAGTGATCCGGGTGAAGGATTACGAGGAGGCGCTGGCCACCGCAAATGACACGCCCTTCGGCCTGTCATCGGGAATCGTAACCCGCTCGCAAAAGCTGTCGCAGCACTTTCAGGCCAACAGCGAATCCGGTCTGACGATGGTCAACCTGCCAACTGCCGGTCTGGATTATCACGTGCCATTCGGCGGGCGCAAAGGGTCCAGCTATGGCCCACGCGAGCAAGGTCGCTATGCTGCGGAATTCTACACGATCGTCAAAACATCCTACGCGATGCCGGTCTAATCCGAGCACGTTGCGTACAAATTTCCAAGGGGAATACTAATGGAAAAGATCGGTTTTATCGGGTTGGGGCGCATGGGGCGCCCCATGGCGTCAAATCTTATTAAGAAGGGTTTTGAACTTATTGTTCACGACGTGAATGCCGAAGCGGTGGATGTTCTGGTGAACCTTGGGGCCGATGCCGGCAGCTCGGTCGCCGATGTCGCGGCGCGGGCGGATGTCATCATCACCATGCTGCCGAACTCCGCCATCGTGGCTCAGGTCGTTTCGGGTGTCGACGGCGTTCTATCCACGGCCCGCAAAGGCTCGCTCGTGCTGGACATGAGCACCATCGATCCGAACACCACCGATGCCATTGCCGCCGACTGCAAAGCGCGGGGCGTCGGGTTTGTCGATGCGCCGGTGGGCCGTCTGGCGACCCATGCCGACATCGGTCAGTCCTTGTTCATGGTCGGTGGCGAGGATGCTGATTTTGAGCGTGTGAAAGCCATGCTGGAAGCAATGGGATCAACGATCTATCACTGCGGCCCCTGCGGTGCAGGCACCCGGTCCAAGATTGTAAACAACTTCCTTGCCGTGTCCCTGTGCCAGCTTAACGCCGAGGCGCTGACCCTTGCGACCGGGCTGGGGCTGGATATCGAAAGCACGCTGGACGTACTGTACGGTACAACCGCGACCAATGGTCAGCTCAGGATCAACTGGCTGCAAAAGGTGCTGGTCGGTGACACCAGCGCGGGCTTTACCATTGACCTTGCCCATAAGGATCTGACCTTGGTGATGGAATCCGCGAACGCTGCCAAAGTGCCAATGCCAATGGCCGCAGCCGCGCGCGAAGCCTTTAGCCAGGCCCGCGCCCGTAAATTCGGCGGCAAGGACTTTTCCGCCATGCTGGACGCCAACTGCGATGCGGTTGGGCTGGAACCACCCCGACTGCCCCAAGGCTCGCGCCACCGGACGTGACAGGCAGACGCGCGGCCCCTTTGGTTGCGCGTCGCCCCTGCCTCAGTACAGACCCAAACCACACAGATTACGATCTGCATTAGCTTTACTCGCCAAGCCCCAGAGGTTTTCATGACAGCACCCGTTTCTGCGGCTGAACGCCGTGCCCGTCACACCGGACGGATCTACCACAATCTGATCGGCGGCACCGACCAGCCCGCAGTGTCGGGCACGACCTTCCCGACCCAAGACCCGTTTACCGGCGAAGTCTGGGCCGAAATTGCCCGCAGCGGTGCGGCAGACGTCGATGCTGCGGTAGCGGCGGCAAAATCGGCCTTTCCGGCTTGGTCCGCCATGCGCCCAACCCAGCGCGGCAAGCTGCTGGTCAAACTGGCTGAAGCAATCGAGGCCAACGCCGAGTTTCTGGGCGAAGTTGAGGTCCGCGACAACGGCAAGCTGCTGGCCGAAATGGGCGGGCAAACCCGATATTTGGCTGAATGGTATAGATACTTTGGTGGTCTAGCCGACAAGGTCGAAGGCGCTGTGATCCCTTCGGACAAGACCGGGATCTTCAACTTTACCCGGCATGAACCGCTTGGCGTCATCGCCATGATTACCCCCTGGAATTCACCCTTGATGCTGCTTGCGTGGAAGCTTGCCCCTGCCCTTGCCGCTGGCAACACCGTCGTTGTGAAACCATCCGAATTCACGTCCGCTTCGACCCTTGAATTTGCGCGGCTGTTTGACAGCGCGGGCTTTCCGCCCGGCGTGATGAACGTCATCACCGGCTTTGGCGCCGAAGCCGGGGCGCCGCTGGTGGCCCACCCGGATGTGGCCAAGGTGGCCTTTACCGGGTCGGACATCGCCGGGCAGAAAATCTACGAATCAGCCGCTCGCACGATCAAGCCTGTGTCGCTGGAACTGGGCGGGAAATCACCCAACATCGTCTTTGCCGATGCCGATCTGGATGCGGCGGTGATGGGCGTCGTGTCCGGCATCTTTGCGGCGACTGGCCAGACCTGCATTGCGGGGTCTCGGCTGTTAGTCCACAAAGACATCGCCGCAGATTTCACTGCGCGCCTGATTGAAATCGCTAAAAGCGCCCGAATCGGTGACCCAATGGACGCAGACACGCACGTTGGCCCCGTGACCACTGTGCAGCAGTTCGAAAAGGTACTGTCCTATATCGCGATAGCCGAGGCCGAGGGCGCAACCCGCGCCTGGGGTGGCAATCAAGTGCAAGTCGAAGGCGGCACCGCCAATCAATTCGTTGAGCCGGCCATTTTCACCAACGTCACCCCGCAAATGCGGATCGCGCGCGAAGAGGTTTTTGGCCCGGTGCTGGCGGTACTGACCTTCGAGGACGAGGAAGAGGCCATCGCCATCGCCAATGACAGCGACTTTGGCCTTGCTGCCGGTGTCTGGACCCGCGACATTGGCCGCGCCCTTCGCATGTCGGAACGGCTTCAGGCCGGCACCGTCTGGGTCAACACCTACCGCGCCGTCAGCTTCACCTCACCCTTTGGCGGCTACAAACGCAGCGGACTGGGGCGTGAAAGCGGGCAAGACGCTATCTACGAATTTCTGCAAACCAAATCCATCTGGATCGCGACAGAATTGTCCACCGCCAACCCCTTTATCCTGCGCTGATCTGCCCAAGAACGGCCCATTCTGCCCTGCCACCCACGGTCATGTGCTGTCCGGGGTATTCTCGGCCTGTCGTACGATTAGGTATTGAATTTCAGCATATTCGCCACCCAAATTCGGCATTTTCTTTAAATCTGGCCGGTTGGTAGTCATCATCAACGACCTTCGAGGGAGAAGACCATGCAAAACGACGGGCCCGACGGGCCGCACTTCAACTGGCAAGAGGACGTTTTCCGCGTTCTCAAGGCCCATGACATCAAACATGTGGTCTATGTACCCGATGCAGGGCACTCGACGGCAATTCAGCTGTCCGAGGTAGACCCGGACATCACGGCCGTCGTCCTGACCACCGAGGAAGAGGGCATCGGCTATCTGGCGGGGGCCTGGCTTGGGGGTGAACGCGGGGCGCTGCTGATGCAAAGCTCGGGCGTCGGAAATTGCATCAACACACTGGCCTTGCAGGCGATGGCTCGGTTTCCGCTGTTGATGGTCGTCACGATGCGCGGGGACTGGGCTGAATTCAACGCCTGGCAAAACCCGATGGGTCAGGCGACCGAGGCAACCCTGCGCAGCATGGGTGTGATGACCTGGCGCGCCGACCGCCCCAAGGACGTCGAGCCGCTGCTGCATGGCGCGGCCTCAATGGCGTTCAACGGTGATTCTGCCACGGCCGTCTTGCTGGGCCAGCGATTGATCGGAGAGAAAAAATGGGTGAAGTAACAGTTGGCGGCAACCTGGACCGCCGCGCCGTGGTCGCGTCCTTGTTGCAAGGACGCAAGGATCTGTTGGTGGTTAGCGGCCTTGGGTCGGCATCCTATGACGTGATGGCGGCAGGCGATCACGACAACAACTATTATCTTTGGGCGGCGATGGGCTCGGCGATGACCGTGGGGCTGGGGCTGGCTAGTGCAAAGCCCGATCATTCGGTGTTGGTGATCACCGGCGACGGGGAATCGCTGATGGGCTTTGGCGCGTTGGCCACCATCGCGCTGCGCCGCCCGCCGAATCTGACGATCGCCGTGCTGGACAACGGACATTTCGGCGAAACCGGGATGCAGATAAGCCACGCTGGCTGCGGGATTGAACTGCACGCCGTGGCGGCCGCCTGCGGGTTCCCGAATACAGCCCGGATCACCACGATGGAAGACGTCGCCATCCTGCGCCATAGCACTGCCGCCCGCAGCGGGCTGACGCTGACCACCATCAAGATCAAGCCGGAAAACCTACCGCGCGCCCTGCCCCCGCGTGATGGCGTCTATATCAAAAACCGGTTTCGGGCGGCGCTGGGGTATCAACCTATCTGACTCCAAACGCGCGCAAGCTCCACCCTTGCGCGCGTCAGGATTGATGCCGGTCTTGCCCACACACCGCCGCTCTAGTGGGATCACATCATCCTGTCCGGCGACTTCGACTGCAATCTTACGCGGAAGCCTTCCGATGGGGCCAATCTCCATGCGGTAATACCGATAAGGTTGGCGTCGGGGTTTGTCTTGGTGAGATGCATGGGTCAGCTCCACATCCGAGCAGCGATGTTCTGCTCTTCCTTGCCAATGGCATTGGCGTAAATCGTTGTCGTTGAAAGCTGCGCGTGGCCCATCCACTTTTGCAGCATGTGCAACGGAATGCCGTTCACAACGGCATTGACGCCGAACCCGTGCCGCAAGCCTTTCGGGCTTCGATGCGCTGCGTCAACAATTTTTGCCTCGATCATCACATCTTTCACGATCTGCCAAACCCTGACACGGGATAAAGGCCAGATCGGTAGATGCGCCAGCTTGCGCGATGTCTGCGCCTGTCGAATGCCGTGGGCTGTGTTGAGGGTGTCGAGATAGCCTGGGGGCACCGGAACAGCACGGTAGACAGATTTTTGTGTGCCGGAGCTGTCCTTGCGCTTCTTGAGCGACCTGAGGGTCACGGCCCCGCTGGAGAGGTCGATACGGGCCGGGGTGATCTCGATCAACTCTGACGGTCGGCATCCGGTATGGTGGAGGGTCTCGCAGAGTGTACGGGGTCGATTGGGGATAGGGGCAGGATCGTATCATAAGGATTTTGATCATAGTTTTGGCCACCTGTATTCGCCTGTGAGGAGGATATGCGCCCATCCGAGGGGCGAGATGTGCGCCAGCAGGTCGGGTGAGCAATCCAGACCGGCACGGCGGCGGCTGGTGACGGCTTGGCCGAGGTGTTTGGTGTTCCAGTAGATGATGACAGCGGCGAGCAGGTTCAGGCCGGCCATGCGGAAGTGCTGGCCTTCGGTGGTGCGGTCGCGGATTTCGCCTTGGCGGCCAATGCGCAGTGCGTTTTTCAGAGCATGATGGGCCTCACCCTTGTTCAGGCCGATCTGGGCCCGGCGCTGCATGTCGGCATCGAGCGCCCATTCGAGGATGAACAGCGTTCGTTCCACCCGTCCGATTTCCTTGAGGGCTTCGGCGAGCGCATGCTGGCGAGGATAGGCTGCGAATTTGCGCAGCAGTTGGCTTGGCGGCATAACGCCGGCGACCATGGTTGCGGCGCTGCGCAGGATGTCTGGCCAGTTGGCAATGATAAGAGCCTCGCGGATTTTGCCGCCTATCAGGCCCTTGAGTTCCTTTGGGGTGATCGCTGGATCGAAGACATAGAGCCGCTTGGAGGGCAGATCGCGGATGCGGGGGATGAACTGGAAACCCAGGAGGGCTGTGACGGCGAAGACGTGGTCGGTAAAGCCGCCAGTGTCAGCATATTGCTCTTTGATTTTGCGCCCGGTCTCATTCATCAGCAGGCCATCGAGGATGTAGGGTGCTTCATTGACGGTGGCTGGGATGGTCTGGGAGGCAAAGGGGCCGAACTGATCGGAGACATGGGTGTAGGCTTTCAGGCCGGGTTCAGTGCCGTATTTGGCATTAATCAGATTCATCGCCTCTCCTTGGCGGGCGGCAGGGAAAAACTGCCCGTCACTGGAAGCGGTGATGCCCGCGCCCCAGAACCGGGCCATCGGCAGGGTGGATTGCGCCTCAATCACCATGGCCAGCGCGCGGGTTATGGCATCGCCTTCGACATACCAGTTGGACAGGCTCGATAGTTGGAAATAACTATGGGTATCAGTGGCTTCGGCCATCTTGCTCATTCCGAGGTTTAACCCTTCTGCGAGGAGGGTGGTCAGCAAGCCAATCCTGTCTTTGCAGGGCGCGCCGGTGCGCAGGTGAGTGAAGGCTTCGGTAAAGCCTACGGCAGCATCCACCTCCAACAGAAGGTCGGTGATGCGGATAGACGGCAATTGCTTGTACAAATCCAGAACGAGGCCTTCCGCTTCGGCAGGGACGGCTGCGCTGAGCCGTTCGATCTTCAGCGCGCCGTCTTCGATGCTGCCACCCGGAATGGTGCCCGCTTTGGCTGCTTGCGCCAGCCGCTTCAAGGCCCGTGCCATGCGGGCTTTGCGGTCGGCCAGCCAATCGGCCGGGTCAAACGGCACAACCAGTCTTGGCGTCGCCTGTGCTGTTGCGATTGGCACAAGGGCGTCTTTCAAATCAGCGTAGCGGCGGGACTGGGCCAGCCAAATGTCACCGGACCGGAAGGCTTCGCGCAGATGGAACATCACAGCCACCTCCCACAGCCGATGATCGCCGGGATCCTGATCTTGAAGGTGGCGATGCCATTTGGAGCCACGGCGCAGGAAGGTCGTTGGCCGCGCCGTCACCGGATCGCCGCCGCCGATGACAAGCTGTGCTGCCCCGATCAAAGGTTCTGTCACGGGGGCGGCCTGCACATCAAGCATGCGCAACATGCGGGGCGCGTAGCGGCGAAACCGATAGTATCCCTGCCCAACATGGGCCAAAGCATCGGCGGCCATCGTGTTGGTAAGTTGGGCGGCGGTGGCAACCAACACCTCAAGAGCCTGCCAACCACAGGTCGCAGCAATTGCGCCCTCGAGAGCTGCAGTATCACCACGCGCTTCCAGCAAGGCGGCACCCAAACCTGAGAAGGCGCGTAACGTGCCGTGCAGCGATGTCTTGGCGTCGGCAATGCGGGCATCGCAGCGCGTTTTGGCCTCGTTCCAAGTTTTGCCGACGATGCGGTCATGTGTCTCAACGACCGTATCTGCGATGGCGGCCTGCCATTCCACGGCGCAGGCGGCAAGAACGGCCAATCGCCTGTCATCGGAGACGTCGCGCAAATCATGGGTGAAATAGCGTTCCCCCTGCCTGCGAAGCCGGGTGATCCGGTGGGGCAGCACATCCTTCAGCACGGCGGGGGTCAGCCCAAGCCCTTGTAAATACTCTAGTCTGTCCAAAAGACGGTTCATATCAGCGGAGTTCTTGCCCACTTCGAACTGGCGCAACCAAATGAACCGGCTGATGCCGCCTTCCACGGCCTCTGACAGCATAGCGTCGAGTTTGGCCCTCATGCCGATATCAAGGCGCTCGGAGATACGGGCCTCGATCTTGCGTTCAGCGGCGACCAGCGCGTCGGCGCAAAGCCGTTCGATCACCGAAACACCGGGCAAGATGGTCTGGGTGCGGCGGCATTCTGTCACGAAGCGCTGCGCCAGATCTTCGTTGGAGAACGCAGCCTCCGCCACGGTTCCGAGCCAAACCTTTAGATCACGCGCACCCCGACCGGTGAACATCTTGTAGCCATAGATCGCGCGAAGCTCGATGAGATGTCTGCGGCGCGTCACATCCGTTTCTGCATACCCAGCAAGGTCATGCGGCTTCAAACCAATCTGCGCCGCGATAAAGCCTGCAACCTTCATCGGGATGGTCTCCCCCGAAGTCAGCAAGCGCCCGGGATAGCGAAAGGCGCAGAGCTGGAGTGCGAAGCCGAGGCGGTTATGCGAGCTACGCCGCCTATGGATATGTTCAATGTCATCATCTGCCAAAATGTAATGACGCAGCAGAGACGGATCATCATGGGGCAAATCAAACAGGCTGGCACGCTGGCGATCCGTCAATATGTGGCGTCTTGGCATAGTCGTTTGTCCCTGTTAATCATTAGTCTGTTCAGGACAATTCCCGCACCAGTAAAATCAGCGCCTTGCAA
>NZ_JBLJBV010000003.1:0-5601 GCF_047638075.1 Phaeovulum sp. | reverse complement strand
ACCTCTTGCGAGGTGGAAACGATCTTGCCCGGATGGACGTTCTTCTTGGTCCAGGACATTTCCGAAACGTGCACCAGACCCTCGACACCGGCTTCCAGCTCAACAAATGCGCCGTAATCGGTGATGTTGGTCACGCGGCCCTTGTGGACCGACCCCAGCGGGAATTTCGATTCGACCGAATCCCACGGGTCGTTCTGCAACTGCTTCATGCCAAGGCTGATGCGGTGCGTTTCCTTGTTGATCTTGACGACCTGAACCTTGACGGTTTCACCGATTGCCAAAATCTCGGACGGGTGGTTGACCCGGCGCCACGCCATATCGGTGACGTGCAGCAGGCCATCAACGCCGCCCAGATCAACGAACGCACCGTATTCGGTGATGTTCTTGACCACGCCGTCGACGGTCTGACCTTCGGTCAGGTTGCCGATGACTTCGGCGCGCTGTTCGGCGCGGCTTTCTTCCAGGATGGCACGGCGCGACACGACGATGTTGCCACGGCGACGGTCCATTTTCAGAATCTGGAACGGCTGCTTGAGACCCATCAGCGGGCCGGCATCGCGCACCGGGCGCACGTCAACCTGGCTGCCCGGCAAGAAGGCCACGGCACCGCCCAGATCGACCGTAAAGCCGCCCTTGACGCGGCCGAAGATGGCGCCATCAACGCGCTCTTCTTTCGCATAGGCCTGCTCAAGGCGGTCCCAGGCTTCTTCGCGGCGGGCTTTTTCACGGCTGATGACAGCCTCGCCACGCGCGTTTTCAACACGGTCAAGATAAACCTCAACCTCATCGCCAACGGCGATCGAGGGGGCCTCGCCCGGGTTGGCAAATTCTTTCAGATCAACGCGGCCTTCCATTTTGTAGCCGACGTCGATGATGGCCTGGCCGGCCTCGATAGCGATGACCTTGCCTTTGACAACCGAGCCCTCTTCGGGGGTGTCAATCTCGAAGCTCTCGTTCAAAAGGGCTTCAAATTCTTCCATGGTAGTTTTAGCGCACATGCGTTCAGTTATCCTTTTCAAGTGTTTACTGGCCTTGCGGTTGGCTCCGCCGGTCTTTGGTTGGTGCCCGTCAGGCTGGCCTGACAGATAACGACAAAGGGTCGCGGCTTACGCCCGACCCTGCCTGATACCTGTCTCAACGGCTTTGATTGCCTTGTTGACTGCCGCGTCTATAGACAAATCCGTCGTATCAAGCAAGAGCGCATCGGGCGCGGGTTTCAGGGGCGCGTCGGCCCGGCCCGTGTCACGGGCGTCCCTTTCGCGCACCTCGGCCAGCACCTGCGCCTCGTCACCGCCAACCTCAAGCCAGCGGCGATGCGCGCGCACCTCGGCGCTGGCGGTCACGAACAGCTTTACCTCGGCATCGGGGCAGATCACGGTGCCAATATCGCGCCCGTCCAGCACCGCGCCGCCGTCTTGCCGCGCAAACCGCCGCTGAAACGCCAACAGGGCCGCCCGCACCTCAGGGATCACCGCAACCCGGCTGGCCGCCTGCCCCGCCCCAAGGCTGCGCAGATCGTCGCGCAGCAGATCACCGGGCGAAAGGGCTTCGGCTGCGGCCACCGGATCGCCGCCCTTGGCCCCCACCGCGCGATATAAAAGCCCCGTGTCCAGATGTGCAAAGCCGAAATGGGCGGCGACCGCCCGCCCGATGGTGCCTTTGCCAGCCGCCGCCGGCCCGTCAATCGCCACCGTAAAAACCATTGCATTCCTCCTGCCGGGCAGCTTGGTGAGGGATGGGCCTACCCTGCACTCAGGCGTCCCGGTCGATCTGCGCGCCCAAACCCGCCATCAGCCCCTCAAACACCGGAAACGATGTGGCGATGGGCGAGCCGTCATCCACCGAAACGGGCTTTTGCGCGACAAGCCCCAGCACCAGAAAGCTCATCGCGATACGGTGGTCGATATGGCTGGCGCAGGTCGCCCCGCCCGGCACGCCGCCCAGCCCCATACCGTGGACGATCAGCGTATCTTCGTCTTCCTCGATGCGCACACCGCACGCCTCTAGCCCGCGGGCCATCGCGTCGATCCGGTCGCTTTCCTTCACCCGCAGCTCTTTCACGCCGCGCATTACCGTGGTGCCCGTGGCGCAGGCCGCCACGACCGACAACACCGGATATTCGTCAATCATGCTGGCGGCGCGTTCCGGCGGCACCTCGATCCCGCGCAATGCCGAGGCGCGAACCCGAAGGTCTGCCACCGGCTCGCCCCCCTCTTCGCGTGGATTTTCAAAGGTGATGTCGGCGCCCATTTCTACCAGCGTGGTGAACAGCCCGTTGCGCGTCGGGTTCTGGCTGACCCCCGGCACCACAATGTCCGACCCCTCGACGATCAGCGCCGCGCATACCGGAAACGCCGCCGAACTGGGGTCGCGCGGCACCGCCACGCTTTGCGGCCGCAGCTCTGGCTGGCCCGTCAGGGTGATGATCCGCCCCTCTGGTGCATCCTCGACCGTCAGTTCCGCGCCAAAACCGCGCAGCATCCGCTCAGAGTGGTCGCGCGTGGCTTCGCGCTCGATCACAACGGTCTGGCCCGGCGCGTTCAGCCCCGCCAGCAGCACCGCCGATTTGACTTGCGCCGAGGGCATCGGCGTGACGTAGCGCACCGGCATCGGGTCTGCCGCCCCCACCAGCGTCATCGGCAACCGCCCGCCCTTGCGCCCATATGCCCGCGCGCCGAACAGCGCCAGCGGATCCGTCACCCGCCCCATCGGCCGCTTGCGCAACGAGGCGTCGCCGGTAAACGTCGCGGAAATCGGGCTGGTCGCCATAGAGCCCATGATCAGCCGCACCCCGGTGCCGGAATTGCCACAATCAATCACGTCGGCGGGTTCGGCAAAGCCACCCACGCCCACGCCATGGATTGACCAGCTTCCTGCGCCATGCCGCACCACCTCGGCCCCGAAGGCGCGCATCGCCTTTGCAGTATCCAGAACGTCCTGCCCCTCAAGCAACCCGGTCACCCGCGTCTCACCCACTGAAAGCGCGCCCAGAATCAGCGCCCGATGCGAAATCGACTTGTCGCCCGGCACGTCGGCCACGCCCTTCAGCGGGCCGGATTTGCGCGCGGTCATCTTGATCGGGTTATCGTGGCCGGACATTGCATTCTCCCTCAACTCTCGGCCAGCCTGATAGCGCACACAGCAGAAGGCGTCCATCGCGGCTTTCTGTCTGGCTCAAATATCCCTGCCAGCGGCTACGGCCGCCGGAACGTCGCGTAATCGGGCATCCGCCCTTCTCGCAGCGCCTTTTTCTCATACCGGGTTGAAATCCAATCGTCCCAAGGGGTTCCGGAATGAGCCTCCAGCACGAAACCCGCCTTTGGCACCTCTTGCAGCGCCTGACGCATATAATCGGGAATATCGGTCGCCACCCGAAATTCTGCCCCCGGCGCCAGAATGCGTGCCAAGGGCTGCAAATGGTCCTGCGTCACAAAACGGCGGCGGTGATGGCGGCGCTTTGGCCAGGGGTCGGGGTAGTTCAAAAACGCCCGCGCGATCACCCCGTCGGGCACGACATCGAACAAATCACGCACATCACCGGGGTAAACCGCCAGATTATCCACCCCTGCGGCACGGATCTTGCCCAGCAGCATCGCCACACCATTGATGAAGGGTTCGCAGCCGATGATCCCCACATCGGGATAGTGCGCGGCCATATGCACCAGATGCTCGCCCCCACCAAACCCGACCTCAAGCCAGACCGGGCGCGCATCGCCAAAAATTGCGGACACGTCGATTGGGGCGCGTTCGGGGTTTTCTTCCCGCGCCACGCCGCGCGGGCACAGCGTATCAAGATCCTCGCTCAGATAGCCGCGCTGGCTTTGGCGAATGGTCTTGCCCACGCGGCGGCCATAAAAATTGCGCCACTCAGGGCGGAGGGTTTCGGGCAGATCGGGGGTTTCTTCGGGTGTATCTGTCATGCGCGGGGTCTTGCCGCCCCATGCCCCTGCCGTCAAGCCTGAAAGACGCGGGGCCGTCAGGCCCCGCGCAATACCAGATTACAGCGCCTTTTTCAGCGCCTCGACCAGATTGGTTCGTTCCCACGAAAAGCCGCCATCGGCCTCGGGGGCCCGGCCAAAGTGGCCATAGGCCGCCGTGCGGGCATAGATCGGGCGACACAGCTCCAGATGATCGCGGATCCCGCGCGGCGTCAGATCCATTGCCTTGGCCACGGCCTTTTCGATCTGGGCATCAGGCATCGTGCCGGTGCCGTAGGTATCGACATAGATCGACAGCGGCTTGGCCACGCCGATCGCATAGCTAAGTTGAATGCAGCAGCGTTTGGCCAGACCGGCGGCCACCACGTTCTTGGCCAGATAACGCGCGGCATAGGCGGCCGAACGGTCAACCTTGGTCGGATCCTTGCCCGAAAACGCGCCCCCACCATGTGGTGCAGCCCCGCCATAGGTATCCACGATGATCTTGCGCCCGGTCAGCCCGGCGTCACCATCGGGCCCGCCGATGACGAAGGTGCCGGTCGGATTGACCCACCATTCGGTTTCATCGGTGATCCAACCCTCGGGCAGAACCTCGCGGATATAGGGTTCGACGATCGCGCGAATATCGGCGCTTGTCTGCTTTTTATGCTCGTGCTGCGTTGACAGCACGATCGAGGTCACCCCCACGGGCTTGCCATTGGCGTAGCGCACCGAAAGCTGCGATTTTGCATCCGGGCGCAGCGTCGGTTCCTGCCCGGATTTGCGCACCTCGGCCAGGCGTTGCAAGATTGCGTGCGCGTAAAGGATCGGCGCAGGCATCAGGGCCTCGGTCTCATCCGTGGCATATCCGAACATGATGCCCTGATCGCCGGCCCCGTCCTTGTCTACGCCTTGCGCAATATGCGCTGACTGTTTGTGAAGGTAATTATGAACCTTGATGTTTTGCCAATGAAATTTTTTCTGCTCATACCCGATATCGCGCACGCAATCGCGCACGATACCATCAACTCGGCCCAGAAAGTCATTCAGCGTAACGGCATCCGACAGGCCCACCTCACCGCCAACCACGACGCGATTGGTGGTGGCAAAGGTTTCGCAGGCAACACGGGCATTGGGTTCGTGTTCCAGAAAAGCGTCCAGAACCGCGTCGGAAATACGGTCGCAAACCTTGTCAGGGTGCCCTTCCGAGACGGACTCGGAGGTAAAGACATAGTCATTTCGTGCCATGGGGAAGTGCTCCATTGATAAATCCGTCACGCCAGGAAGCCGTTGTGACGGTTGAGCCCTTTGCCTAGACCCGCCGCCGCCCATGGTCAACGGCTTTCACGCGCCAGACCGACAGCAGCACGATAAATGCGACGATAAGACCGATGACAGGGCCATCGCCCCAACGGGCATATACCGTAAGAGGCAACGCGGCAGGCAAGGCTGCGTCCACGACCCCGGCCTGATCCATGCCCAAAAAGGCGGTGATCCGGCCCTTTGCGTCGATCACCGCCGACACGCCGGTATTGGCTGCCCGCGCCAGCGGCAGGCCGGTTTCCACCGCCCTGAGCTGCGCCTGCGCCAGATGCTGCCACGGCCCCGAAAGGGACCCGAACCATGCGTCATTCGTGACCTGAAGCAGCCAATCGGCGCGGCGCGGCGCGGCAAGCAGGTCTTG
>NZ_JBLJBV010000002.1:0-2495 GCF_047638075.1 Phaeovulum sp. | reverse complement strand
AGCGGCAGGTCCAATAGACCCGATTCATCCTGAAACACCATGCGTCCGCGTTCTTCTGCGGCGTGCCAGTGCTGACCCGAAACCAATAGGGGCGCGCCCAACCGCGCGGCGCGCGCCTCGATCACGGCAAGCCCGGCGTCGGCCTGCGGGCCAACGATGCAGGGCACCCCCCGTTTGATGATGCCCGCCTTTTCACCGGCAATTTCAGGTAGCGTTTCGCCCAGATATTGCTGATGATCGACCGAAACCGGGGTGATGATCGTCAGGGCAGGTTTGTCGATGACATTGGTAGCGTCCAGCCGCCCGCCAAGCCCAACCTCCAACAAGGTATAGTCGGCCTTGGTGCGGGCAAAGGCCAGCAGGGCCGCACAGGTGGTGATCTCAAAAAAGGTGATCGGCACGCCTTTGTTGGCGGCCTCGCATTCATCCAGAAGGGCGGCGAGGGCCGGTTCGGGGATGATGTCGCCCGCAACCCGGATACGTTCGTGAAACCGCGCCAGATGCGGCGAGGTATAAGCGTGAACGGTCTTGCCCATCGCTTCCAACCCGGCGCGGATCATCGCCTGGGTCGAGCCTTTGCCATTGGTTCCGGCAATGTGGATGACCGGCGGCAGCGCGCGTTCCGGGTGGCCAAGCGCCGCCAACAGCCGCTGCATCCGGTCAAGCGTGAGGTCGATGATCTTTGGGTGCAGCGTCATCAGGCGGGTAAGGATGACGTCAGAAGGCTGGGGCATGACGGACCTGCGGCACGATTTGGCGGGCAAGGGGGGCGTCTGCCCGCTATGGGCAGGCACCCATTAACCCGCTGATAATGATTGAACCACGTCGGACGGTTATTCCGTTTCGGCCGTGATCTTGGGGCTGGCGGGGGATTTGGCCCGCACCTCGGGCTTGGGCGCGGGTAATTCCCCGGCGACCGGCGGCGGTTGCCGGGTCAGCATCCGCACGAGGCTGACCAGTTCGTCGCGCAGTTTCATCCGGTGGGTAACACGGTCCAGCATGCCGTGTTCCAGCAGGTATTCGGCGCGCTGGAAACCCTCGGGCAGCTTTTCGCGGATGGTCTGTTCAATGACGCGCGGTCCGGCAAAGCAGATCAGCGCCCCCGGTTCGGCAATATGAACATCACCCAACATCGCATAGGATGCGGTCACGCCGCCCGTCGTGGGATGGGTCAGCACGACGATATAGGGCAATTTCGCCTCGCGCAGCATTTCAACCGCGACCGTGGTGCGCGGCATCTGCATCAGTGACAGGATGCCTTCTTGCATCCGTGCGCCACCCGCTGCGGAAAACAGCACCAGCGGACGTTTGAGTTTGACCGCACGTTCAGCCGCCGCGATGATCGCGTTGCCGACATACATGCCCATCGACCCCGCCATGAACGAAAAATCCTGCGCGGCGGCAACGATCGGCGTGCGCGCAATCTCGCCTTCGGCAACCAGCATCGCCTCTTTTTCGGCGGTGGCTTTTTGTGCGGCTTTCAGGCGGTCGGGGTATTTTTTCTGGTCCCGGAACCCCAAGGGATCAACGATTGGTTCAGGGATCTTGACCTCAGAGAACACGCCACCGTCAAACAGCGCCGCAAAGCGTTCGCGCGGGGTGATGTTCATGTGGTGGTCGCAGTTGCTGCAAACGTTGAGGTTATCGGCCAGTTCGCGGTGAAACAGCATCGTTCCGCACTCGGGGCACTTTGTCCACAGGTTGTCAGGCACCTCGCGGCGGGAGAAGAGCGAGTTGATCTTGGGTCGGACGTAGTTCGAGATCCAGTTCATCTGTTCAGCCCCGGTGGATACAATCTGGCCTGAAATAGTCTGGCCAAGCGGGAATTGCAATCAACGCTTCGCATCGGCAGCAAGGTGTCAGCAGCGCAAAGCCAATCGCGCAAGCAGCCATGACACCACCATTGCCAACAGATCAAGCGTTAAAAACGGGATCACCTGCGCCGGATCGCGGGTGTTGATCACAAGGTTGAACAGCGCCAGCCCATCAAGGTTTCCGTAAAGCCCAACCAGAAAAACAGCCGCGAAATTGGTGGCAAAGTGAAACCCCATTGCCGCCCCAAGACTGCCCGTGCGGGCGGTCAGGTCCGCTGCGAACAGGCCAAAAAGCGTGGCCCACGCGGTCATCAACAGCGCATTGGGTCCAAATTCAGCCGGTGCATAGTGCAACGCCCCAAAAAGCAATGATGGCAGCACCGCCCAGACCAGAGGAGAGTGAAACCGCGCGGCAAGCTGTTGTTGCAGGTAGCCGCGAAACAGCAATTCTTCACTGCCGGTCTGAACCAGCAGGCCGGGCAATGCCAACGGCAACCAGACCAGCAACTGCCCCAGATTCAGATGGCGCCCGACATTGGGATCAGAAGCGCTAAGCGGCAACAACACTATCCATAGCGCCGAAATAGGCAGTGCCGTGCGCCAGAAATCATTCAAGGCCCGTGCCGCCGGGCCAAAAAGTGTGGTGCCGCTGCGACCGTGCAAAAGGCGCGTCACCACCAA
>NZ_JBLJBV010000001.1:0-113741 GCF_047638075.1 Phaeovulum sp. | reverse complement strand
CCAAAGCCGAGATCAACGGCGAAGCACTGGTCGTTTCGGGCGTTCTGCGCCGCGTTCTGGACGGTGTTCGGGTGCTGGCCAAGGGTGAGCTGAAATCACCGGTCACGCTGAACGTCCACGGCGCATCGAAAGCGGCCATCGAGGCCGTCGAAAAGGCCGGTGGCAAGCTGGTGGTGGCGACGGCTGCGGCTGAATAAGCGATTGTGGGCGGCGCCTGCGCTGCTTACATAGTCTGAAGTTTTCCAAGTGCCGCCGACCAGAAGACGGTTCGGCGGTGCTTTCATGAAAGAGACCGGGCATATGGCATCTGCTGCAGAGCAAATGGCGGCGAACCTGAGCTGGGGCGCCTTGGGTAAGGCGACCGAGCTTCGCCAACGCATCTTCTTTACGATCGGCTTATTGATCATTTACCGGCTGGGCACATTTATTCCCGTGCCGGGAATCGATGCCGTGGCGCTGAAGCAATTCATGGATGGTGCGGCTGCGGGGTTGGGGGGCATCCTGTCGATGTTCACCGGCGGTGCCCTTGGCCGGATGGGTATTTTCGCCCTGGGGATCATGCCTTACATCTCCGCCTCGATCATCGTCCAATTGCTGACCGCGATGGTGCCAGCGCTGGAGCAGTTGAAAAAAGAAGGCGAACAGGGACGCAAGAAAATCAACCAATATACGCGCTACGCCACCGTTGCGCTGGCGTTGTTTCAGGCCTGGGGCCTGGCGGTCAGCCTTGAGGCGGGTGATCTGGCGCATGATCCGGGCATGTCCTTCAAGCTTGCCGTGGTGGTCACGCTGGTCGGCGGCACGATGTTTTTGATGTGGCTGGGCGAACAGATCACTGCCCGCGGCATCGGCAACGGCATCAGCCTGATCATCTTTGTCGGCATTGTCGCTGAGATCCCAGCGGCATTGGCGCAGTTCTTTAGCCAGGGCCGTTCGGGCGCGATCTCGACGCCGGTGGTGATCGGTGTGATCTTGATGGTCATTGCGGTGATCGGCTTTGTCGTGTTCATGGAGCGCGCGCTTCGCAAGATCCATATTCAATATCCCCGGCGGCAGGTCGGCATGAAGGTCTATGATGGCGGTTCCAGCCATCTGCCGATCAAGGTGAACCCGGCAGGCGTTATCCCCGCGATTTTCGCCAGCTCGCTTTTGCTGCTGCCCACCACGATTTCGACATTTTCTGGCGCCCAGACGGGGCCGATCATGTCGGTTATTCTGGCCTACTTTGGCCCGGGGCAACCGCTGTATCTATTGTTCTTTGTCGCGATGATCGTGTTTTTCACATATTTCTACACGGCCAACGTGTCGTTCAAATCAGATGAGGTCGCTGACAATCTGAAAAGTCAGGGTGGTTTCATTCCGGGGATCCGCCCGGGCAAGAAGACCGAGGATTATCTTGATTATGTTGTCTCTCGGGTTCTGGTGTTGGGGTCGGCCTATTTGGCGGCGGTCTGTCTGTTGCCGGAGATTCTGCGCGCTCAGCTGAGCATTCCGTTCTACTTTGGCGGGACGTCTTTGCTGATCGTGGTGTCGGTGACGATGGACACGATCAGCCAGGTTCAGTCACACCTTCTTGCGCATCAGTATGAGGGTCTGATTGAAAAGTCGCAGTTGCGGGGCAGAAAGAAGCCCGGCGCGAAGAAAGCGCCGAGCCGGCGATAGAAAAGGGCGGGCGGTCCATGATCAATATCATTCTTCTTGGGCCGCCGGGCGCGGGCAAAGGAACCCAGGCGCGCAAATTGGTGGATGATCGCGGCATGGTTCAACTGTCCACCGGCGATATGTTGCGAGAGGCGATGGCCGCCGGCACAGAAATGGGCAGGCGTGTGGCCGATGTGATGAGCCGGGGCGAGTTGGTAACCGATGAAATCGTGATTGGCCTGATCGAGGAAAAGATTACCGGCGGTCAGGGCGCGGGGTTCATCTTTGACGGTTTTCCGCGAACGTTACCGCAGGCAGATGCCTTGGGGGAATTGTTGACGCGGCGCGGTCTCCGGTTGGACGCAGTTATTGAAATGCGGGTTGATGATGCGGCATTGGTCGCGCGCATCACGGGGCGTTTTACCTGCGGTGCCTGCGGCGAAGTTTACCACGATGCGACCCATCCTACGGCGAAGCCGGGTGTGTGCGATGTCTGCGGTTCCACAGATATGAGGCGCCGCGCAGATGACAATGAAGACAGTCTCAAATTGCGGCTGATGGAGTATTACAAGAAAACCGCGCCGCTGATTGGATATTACTATGCGCGCGGTGATCTGTTCACAGTCGATGGCTTGGGGGAAATCGACGCTGTCGGGGCGGAAATAACACGGATCATTGACGCCAGATGTTGCTAATAAAGGCAGGGCGCTTGACGCGGGGGGAGAAACCTTCTAGGTCACGGCGTCTCTTATGAGAATCGTTTTGGTATTCGGGCACGCCCAACACTAAAACACGCAGTGGCCCGAAGGCGGTGCTTTCGGGCTTTCGGTTGTGAAAAAAGGTTCTGGGGTTACGGAACCGCAACAAAAAAGGAAAACACGTTTGGCACGTATTGCTGGCGTCAACATTCCGACGGGGAAACGTGTCCCCATCGCATTGACCTATATCACCGGTATCGGGAACTACGCAGCAGAGCAGATCTGCGAAGCCGTGGGGATCGATCGTACCCGTCGCGTCAACGAACTTTCGGATGCCGAAGTGCTGGCGATCCGCGAGCACATCGACGCTAACCTTACCGTGGAAGGCGATCTGCGTCGCGAAACCACGATGAACATCAAGCGCCTGATGGACCTTGGCTGCTACCGCGGCCTGCGTCATCGTCGCAACCTGCCCGTGCGTGGCCAGCGCACCCACACGAACGCTCGCACCCGCAAGGGCCCTGCGAAAGCGATCGCTGGCAAGAAGAAATAAGGGGAGGGTTCGCTAATGGCACGTGATAAAACCCGTATGAAGCGCAAAGAGCGCAAGAACATCGCCACCGGCGTTGTCCATGTGAACTCGTCCTTCAACAACACCAAGATCCTGATTTCTGACGTGCAGGGGAACGCGATTTCGTGGTCCTCCTCGGGCACGATGGGCTTCAAGGGCTCGCGTAAGTCAACGCCCTACGCGGCGCAGATGGCCGCCGAGGATGCTGCCCGCAAGGCGCAGGAACACGGCATGAAAACCGTTGATGTCGAAGTGCAGGGCCCCGGTTCGGGCCGCGAATCCGCGCTTCGGGCGTTGGCTGCTGCCGGTCTGAACGTCACCTCGATCCGTGACGTTACCCCGATGGCACATAACGGTTGCCGGCCGCCGAAACGTCGCCGGGTCTGACCATCATTATTCGGCCTAAGCCGCGCGAGATCCGCGCGGCTTAGGTCATACGCATTTACCCTCGGGTGTCCTGGACTTACGGACATGGGTCTGGGACTGGAATGGAGGCGGAACGCATGATCCACAAGAATTGGGCAGAGCTGATCAAGCCGACACAGCTTGACGTGAAGCCGGGCAACGACCCGCAGCGTCTGGCTACGGTGATCGCCGAGCCACTGGAGCGTGGCTTTGGCCTGACGCTCGGCAACGCGCTGCGTCGGGTGCTGATGTCGTCGCTGCAAGGCGCGGCCATTACCTCGGTGCAGATTGATAATGTGCTGCATGAGTTTTCCAGCGTTGCCGGTGTGCGTGAAGACGTCACCGACATCGTGTTGAACCTGAAAGGTGTGGCGCTGCGGATGGAAGTCGAAGGGCCAAAGCGCCTGTCGATTTCGGCCAAAGGCCCCGGCATCGTTACCGCTGGCGATATTTCGGAATCGAACGGCATTGACGTTTTGAACAAGGAACATGTGATCTGTCACCTCGATGATGGTGCCGATCTGTTCATGGAACTGACCGTCAACACCGGCAAAGGCTATGTCGCCGCTGACAAGAACCGCCCGGAAGATGCGCCCATCGGTCTGATTCCGATCGACGCGATCTATTCGCCGGTGAAAAAGGTCAGCTACGAAGTGCAACCGACCCGCGAAGGTCAGGTGTTGGACTATGACAAGCTGACGATGAAGGTGGAAACCGACGGTTCTCTGACCCCGGATGATGCCGTGGCTTATGCTGCGCGCATCTTGCAGGACCAACTGGGTATCTTCGTCAACTTTGACGAGCCGGAATCAGCCTCGAAGGCGGATGCGGACGACGGGTTGGAGTTCAACCCGCTGCTGTTGAAGAAGGTCGACGAGCTGGAACTTTCGGTCCGTTCGGCAAACTGTCTGAAGAACGACAACATCGTCTACATCGGGGATCTGATCCAAAAGACCGAGGCAGAGATGCTGCGCACACCGAACTTTGGCCGCAAGTCCTTGAACGAAATCAAGGAAGTGCTGTCGGGTATGGGGCTGCATCTGGGCATGGAAGTCGAGGATTGGCCGCCGGAGAATATCGAAGATCTGGCCAAGCGTTTCGAGGACCAGTTCTGATGACAGAAAAGGGGGCGCGGGTTACACGCCCCCCAAATGCCCGGTGAGCCGGGGAATTCTGGCGAAAGCCCAAGGTGAGCGACCCATGTGAGGGTTGCCGGACAAAGTAAAACGAGACGATAGGAGAATATCATGCGTCACGCCCGCGGTTACCGCCGCCTGAACCGGACCCACGAACACCGCAAGGCATTGTTTGCCAATATGTGCGGCTCGCTCATTGAACATGAGCAGATCAAGACCACGCTGCCGAAAGCCAAGGAACTGCGTCCGATCATTGAAAAGATGATCACGCTGGCCAAGCGCGGCGATCTGCATGCCCGCCGGCAGGCCGCCTCGCAGCTCAAGCAAGACCAATATGTTGCCAAGCTGTTCGAGATTCTTGGGCCGCGCTACAAGGACCGCGCGGGCGGCTATGTGCGCGTTCTGAAAGCGGGCTTCCGCTATGGCGACATGGCCCCGATGGCGATCATCGAATTTGTGGATCGCGATCCCAACGCCAAGGGTGCCGGTGACAAGGCCCGTGTTGAGGCGGAAAACGCGGACGCGTAATTCCTGCACCGTGGCCGGAACGACGAGAATCCCGCCCTCTGGCGGGATTTTTCGTTTGACGGGGCGGGCACGCGCTGCAGGCCCTGTGTGGCCCCCCGTAGGCCCTGATTCTGGGGTAAGTGGCACGCGTGTCCGCTGGCGATCCAATCGCCGCTTCTTGGAAACTCCGCGCGTCCAATAGGTGCCTCTGACCCTGATCGCCGGCCGCCACGCTGGTATATACTCCAACGAATACAGTTAGTTTTAGGTTGACGACCTTTCGGGGAACCTGTCTAAAAGGATAGGTGATCAGGAAATTTTCTTATGTTGGCCAAAAGCTCGATCGATCTTCAACTACATGAACTCGCCCGAGCAGCCCCATCCGGTTATTACATCGGAGTGCACATTCGGCTGGCGGCTCCACTGATGACGTTCATGACATATCCGCAAGCCTGGACCGATCATTATACCGAACAAGGTTTTGCGCTACGCGACCCGACGATTGCCTGGGGGTTTTCTGAGACGGGTGCGGTGCGGTGGAGCGCGATGACGATTCCTGATCCGTTCGGTATATTGGTGCAGGCCGCGAATCACGGCCTTCGTTACGGTGTTACCCTGTCATGCGGTCCGATTTCGTCGCGCACTATTGCTTCGGTCGCTCGCTCCGACCGAGAATTTTCCAGCGAGGAAATCTCAAAGGTTCTATCTATCGTGCAACAGTTGCATGAAATGACAGAGCCCCCGGAAAGCCTGACTAAAGCCCAAATTGAAGCCCTGCGGCTGATTGCAGCAGGAGATCGCCACGCGGCAGCTGCCGCCAAGCTTGGCATATCAGAAAGTGCGTTGAAGGCACGCCTCTTGGCCGCGCGTGAGCGGTTGATGGCGCGCACCATGGCCGAGGCCATTCAACGTGCCAAAGACTCCCGGCTGCTTTAACCGGCAGGTCTCCTAATACGCAGGGACACGAGTTCCTCAACCCACCTGGAGACTGCTGCCATGCAAATCACCACACTTTCGTTTGAAAACATGCACAACCACGGCGAGCTTTTCGCAAACCTGTTTCGCGCGCGAAAGGAGAGCTTTATCATTCAGAAAAAATGGAAGCTTCCTGAAGCCCTTGGCATGGAATTCGACCAGTATGACACGCCGCAAAGCCGTTGGATTGCGGTCCACGAATTTGGCGAGGTGTTGGCCGGTATCCGGCTGACGCCGACCACCGCGCAATGTGGGATCTACAGCTATATGATCCGCGATGCGCAGCGGGGGCTGCTGGATTCGATCCCTGCCGATCTGTTGGAGGCCGATGCGCCAGTTGCGGAAAGCGTGTGGGAATGTTCGCGGGTATTCGTGTCGAACAAGACACCGATGGCGAATCGCCTTCGGGTCCACGCGATGATGATCGAAGCGATGGTCAAAACCTCACGCGATCTGGGGGCCACGCAGATCCTGGCGCTGACGGCGGCCAGTTGGCCGCTCTGGACGGTGCGCTGCGGGCTGGACACCCGGGCGGTCGGGCGCAAGGTTTATATCGACGATGGGTATTACCAGTGCGTCGCCTTTGATCTTAGCGCCAAACTGCACTGATTATGCAGGGGGGGCAGTATCGCGCCACAAATTGGGCGATGCTGTCCCGGCCGCGACCGGGGCGGCTTCAGGCAAATATCAACGTGCTGATGGGTCTGTTACAACAAGTGACTGCAGACTGAAAAGCTGCCTCTGGACGTTTGCCTGATAATTCCTATATATTCACTCGACAATAGCGCGAGATGACCATGACCGCCAATACATATGCTTCCGATTTCGCTGCCCAACCCGAGGGCACCCCGCTGATCCGGCCCTCCACAACCGAACATCCACTTTATGAAGCGGTGGTGGAGGCATGTCGGAGCGTTTTTGACCCTGAAATTCCGGTCAATATCTATGATCTGGGCTTGATCTACACGATTGAAATATCGGCCGAGAATGAGATTGAGATTATCATGACCCTGACTGCGCCTGGCTGTCCTGTCGCGGGCGAAATGCCCGGCTGGGTTGCCGACGCCATAGAGCCGCTGGCAGGCGTCAAACAGGTGAACGTGCAGATGACGTTTGAGCCGCAGTGGGGCATGGACATGATGTCGGATGAGGCCCGGTTGGAATTGGGGTTCATGTGATGTTTGCTGTTCCCGGCAAATCGCCCGTTTCGCTTACGCCCCGCGCGATCGAGCAGATCATCGCCTTGATGACGCGCGAAGGTGCTGCAGGATTGCGTATCGGCGTGAAAAAGGGCGGTTGTGCGGGCATGGAATACACCATGGAAATCGCGGCCGAGGCGGCCCCCATGGACGTGGTGGTGGAAGAGGCCGGCGCGCGGGTGTTGATCGCCCCGATGGCGCAGATGTTTTTGTTTGGCACCGTGATTGATTATGAAATCGGGTTGCTGGAATCCGGCTTCAAGTTCATCAACCCCAACGTCTCAGAGGCGTGCGGTTGCGGTGAGTCGATCAAATTCAAGGATATGCCTGAATCCAATTAGGCGCCGCGCAGGTCTAACGGCAGGGGTAAGCGCCGCCATAAACGCGGGGCGCGGCTCTCAGCTTTGGGCCCACCGGGCAAATCGCATCCGATGGGCCCAAAGATACCCCTAGTTGTCCATTTTCAGCGCGTTGATGAATGCTGTCTGCGGAATCTCAACCTTGCCGAATTGACGCATCTTCTTTTTCCCGGCTTTCTGCTTTTCCAACAGCTTCTTTTTGCGTGTCGCATCGCCGCCATAGCACTTTGCGGTCACGTCCTTGCGCATTGCCGAAAGCGTTTCGCGGGCGATCACGCGGGCGCCGATAGCTGCCTGAATCGGGATTTTGAACATATGCCGGGGGATCAGCTCTTTCAGCTTTTCCACCATCGCACGGCCGCGAGCCTCGGCGCGGTCGCGGTGTACCATGGTTGACAGCGCATCGACCGGCTCGTCATTCACCAGGATCGACATTTTGACAAGATAATCCTCGCGGTATTCCGTGATCTGGTAGTCAAAAGACGCATATCCCTTGGTCACCGATTTCAGACGGTCGTAGAAATCAAAGACCACCTCGGCCAAGGGCAGGTCGTAAACCACCATTGCCCGCGATCCGGCATAAGTCAGATCCATCTGGATGCCGCGACGGTCCTGACAAAGCTTCAGCACGTCGCCAAGGTAATCGTCGGGCACCATGATCGTCGCCTTGATGCGCGGCTCTTCGATGTGGTCGACATAGGTCAGGTCGGGCATGTCGGCGGGGTTGTGCAATTCGCGGATTTCGCCATCGCGCATGTGAAGGTGGAAAACCACCGAAGGCGCGGTGGTGATCAGGTCAAGGTCATATTCGCGCTCCAGACGGTCACGGATGACCTCAAGGTGCAGCAGCCCCAAAAAGCCGCAGCGAAAGCCAAAACCAAGCGCCGCCGATGTCTCCATTTCCGATGAAAACGACGCGTCGTTCAACGTCAGCTTTTCAATAGCGTCGCGAAGTGCCTCAAAATCGTTGGCGTCCACCGGGAACAGGCCGCAGAAAACAACCGGTTGCGAAGGTTTGAACCCCGGCAGCGGCGCGGCGCAGCCCTTGCGTTCGTGGGTGATGGTATCGCCCACGCGGGTATCGCGGACCTGCTTGATCGAGGCGGTGAACACGCCGATCTCGCCGGGGCCCAGTTCGGGAATATCAACCATCTGCGGCTTTAGAACCGCCAGTTTGTCGATCCCGTACAGTGCGCCGGTCTGCATCATCTTGATCCGGTCGCCCTTGCGGACGATGCCATCCATCACGCGGACCATGACCACAACGCCAAGGTAGCTGTCATACCAGCTATCGACCAGCATCGCCTTTAGCGGCGCATCGCGGTCGCCCTTGGGGGCGGGCAGGCGGGTAACAATGGCTTCCAGCACGTCCGGAATGCCAAGGCCGGATTTGGCCGAAATCAGAACCGAGTCGGACGCGTCAATGCCGATCACATCTTCGATCTGTTCCTTTACCCGGTCCGGTTCGGCGGCGGGCAGGTCGATCTTGTTCAGCACCGGCACGATTTCGTGGCCCGCATCAATTGCCTGATAGACGTTGGCCAATGTCTGCGCCTCGACCCCCTGCGATGCATCGACCACCAAAAGCGAGCCTTCAACCGCCCGCATCGACCGCGACACCTCATAGGCAAAGTCCACATGGCCGGGCGTGTCGATCAGGTTCAGCACATAGGTCTTGCCGTCCTTTGCGGGGTATTCGATCCGCACGGTGTTGGCCTTGATGGTTATTCCGCGCTCGCGCTCGATATCCATGGAGTCCAGAAGCTGGGCCTTCATGTCACGGTCGGCCACCGTCCCGGTTGACTGAATCAACCGGTCCGCGAGGGTGGATTTTCCGTGGTCGATATGCGCCACGATCGAGAAATTGCGGATGAGATCAAGCTGGGTCATGGCGCGCATATAACCTGTCCCTGTTGGCCGGGGAAGGGGGCATGAACGGGTAAACGCAGATGCCTTGATTTGTGGTATTTCGGGTGGTTTCGGGGTGACGCCCCGATGTCCCGCCGGCGCGTTGACCTTTCGCGAATGAAGGCGCAAATATTGGCCATTCTGAATGGAGGCTGCGATGATCCTGTCGGTTCCTGAAATGTCATGTGGCCATTGCAAAGCCACGATCGAGGCGGCGCTGGCCGCTGTGGGTGCAAAGGCCGATTTCGACCTGCCTAACCACGAGGTTGAGGTTTCGGGCCTGCCCGCCGCGACTGTTTTGGCCGCGCTGAAAGGCGCAGGATACGAGGCCGAGGTGATCGGCTAGATCTGTCCTGCCCAATTCTGGGGGGTGATTGTCAGGTTGCCCCTATGGGTTGTGATGCGCGGGTTTGGTGCCGAAAAACCTATATTTCATTGAAAATTAGGGCGGGTAGGGTTAGGGTGCGCTACGAACAACAAAATGTGCGGGGCCACGGTTGCCGCACCGATGAGGGGCAAGAGCGATGAAAACTACCTTATTGGCAGCAGCGTTTCTGATGGCCGCGGCACCGATGGCCTTTGCCGGGCCGATTGATTCGGCTTGTTTATCGGGGGGCCGGTCACAGGCGAATCGCGCCTTGTGCGGCTGTATCCAGCAGGTCGCTGATCAGACGCTTAGCCAGTCCGATCAGCGCCGCGCGGCCAAATTCTTCAAGAACCCGCATCAGGCGCAAGAGGTTCGTCAATCTGGCCGGGCGTCAGATGAGGCGTTCTGGCAGCGCTACAAGAATTTTGGCGTAACCGCCGAAGCCTATTGCGCCGGCTGAGCCTGCCTGGCACCGCGAAAGACAAAGACACCCTGCGGGGTGTCTTTTGCGTTGGGTCAAGGCCCCCGCCAATGCGCAAAACGCGTCATGGCGGGGAATCGTCAGCCAGGGCGATGGCGCGCAGGCCGCGCCGTTGCGGTCAGTTCGCGGGGGCAGAGCCCTTTTCTTTCATCGGCATATTGTGCCCGTCCATCTTCGCCCCGCGCTTAAGGTCTACAGGAATGTCCAGGACCATTTCGCCCGCCTTTTCGAAGGTCAAGGTAAGGGTGACGGTATCGCCATCACTCAATTGACGATTAAGCCCCATGAACATCACATGGTCGCCACCGCGTTCCAGCGCGTGGCCGCCATGCGCCGGGATGGCAAAGCCTTCGGGCACCTCGACCATCTGCATGACGCCTGCAGCGTCAGAGATATGGGTGTGCAACTCAACTTTGACCGCGACATCTGAGGTGGCCCTGATCAGGCGGTCATCGGCATCGCCGGTATTTTCAAACTGCATGAAGGCCGCGCCGGATTTCGACATCGGCGTGGCGACGCGGGCATAGGGATCAACCACGGTGATATCTGCGAACGCGGGCAGCGCAATAAGGGCCGCCGAGGCCGCCAGAAACGATTTGAGAAAGGTCATTTTATATCCTGTTGTCTGAGAGGTTTTTGAAACGGGCTCAGACGGACAGGGGCGGATCGCGGGCGCGTGGGCTGGGCAGGGTGCGCGAGGCGGGTGTAAAGGTTTCGGACCGGTCAAGGGATTGGGCGCGGGTATCTGGGGGGGCAGGAAGCGCGGGGGCGATACTAACCGCCGACATCAGCGCCAGAACCATATCGGGGCAGATATGGATCGGGCCGGTTGGGGCGCCGTTTTCGTCAACGAGGGCCGTGGTCAGCCCATAGCCGGTGCAGATCACGATTTCGCCGGCGACACGGGTCTGCCCCCGCGCAACAGCCATCGTCAGGCTGGTCGCGGCAAGCACCAGCGCAAACAGCAGCGCCATACCTATGCGGACGTGTTTTCGCGTCATGGCAGCAGCATAGCCAGCGTTCCAACGCTTGGAAAGGCGGCAACTTGGCAGGGGCACTGCGCGGCTATCGGGCGGCGGATGCACAGCGCCCGCAACGCCTGCTCAGCTCCAACGCAAAAACCCCGCATAAAGCGGGGCTAATGCAATTCTGAGCGCGATCAATCAGGCTGCGGCAACAGCCTTGGCGATGGCTTTTTTGATCTGTTGCGCGTTCACCGACAGTTCGCTGTCATTGGCCTTGGCAAGATAGGCATCCAGCCCACCGCGGTGGTCAACCGAACGCAAACCGGCCGCCGAGATGCGCAGTTTGAACGACTGGCCCAGCACATCCGAGATCAGCGTAACGTCGTTCAGGTTCGGCAAGAAGCGGCGGCGCGACCTGTTGTTCGCGTGGCTTACTTTGTTGCCCGTCATCGGGCCTTTGCCGGTCAGTTCGCAAACGCGCGACATGGCGATCATCCTTCGTTCATCGGGCCGCTGGTGCGGCATACATAACATAGGCAGGCATCGCGGCGGCGCTGCCCGGAATTCCGTTGGGGCGGGATAAGGGCAAAGACCGGCGCCGTCAAGCGATTCATCGGTGTTTGCATTGTGCCGCGTTCATTTCATTCTCGCCCTTATATCCCCGAAGAAGGTATTTGTGCAACGCATCAAAGCCTCTGGCATGGGTATATGATCTGTCAGGTCAATTCCCGTTCAGACTGGCAAGCATTTCGGCGGCGGCCTTGGCGGGGGCGGTCTGACCCTCGGCCACGCGATCGCCAAGCATGGACATGCGGGCGCGGGTGACGGGGTCCTGGGTCAGCCGGGCCAGCAGCCCCTCGCGGACTTCGGCCTCGAACCAGTGGCGGGCCTGTTCTGCGCGACGTCTGGTGAAATGGCTGGTTTCGCGGCGCCACGCGGCAAGGTGCTGCATATCCTTCCACGCGGCCGCCAGCCCCTCATTGGCAAGCGCCGAGACGGGCACGGCCTTGGGAAAACCTGCCGGATCCTGCGGGCGTTTGCGCAAAAGCCGCAGCGCCCCGGAATAATCTGCCACGGTGCGCAGAGCGGCTGGCTTAAGGTCGCCGTCGGCCTTGTTGATCAAAATCAGATCAGCCATTTCCATGATGCCACGTTTGACGCCTTGTAGTTCATCCCCCCCCGCCGGGGCCAGCAGCAGGATGAACAGGTCCGACATTTCCGCGACGAGTGTTTCAGATTGGCCCACGCCAACTGTTTCAATCAGCACCACGTCAAAGGCCGCCGCCTCGCACAGGGCAATCGCTTCGCGGGTGCGGCGTGCGACGCCACCCAGATGCGTTTGGCTGGGCGAGGGGCGAATATAGGCCAGCGGGTCACGCGAAAGCCGCTCCATCCGGGTCTTGTCCCCCAGAATAGACCCGCCCGAGCGGACAGAACTGGGATCAACAGCCAGCACCGCCACGCGCAAACCCTGCGCCGTCAGCATCAGGCCAAAGGCTTCGATAAAGGTGGATTTGCCCACCCCCGGCGTGCCCGAAAGCCCGATTCGCAGCGCCTGCCGGCCTGCCGGGGCCAAACGTGCCAACAGTTCGGCGGCGGCAAGGCGGTGATCGGGGCGAGAGCTTTCAACCAGCGTGATGGCGCGGGCCAATGCGCGGCGGTCTTGGGCCAGGATTTGCGTGGCAAGTGTGGGCAGGTCCATGGGCGGGGCCTTTGGTGTTAATGACGGTGCCGCCAGCAAATGCGACGGGCGCACGGGTTTGTCACGGAACGTGACAGGCGCATGGGTTTCTTGCCCGCTTGCAACCGTGTATGTCCATAGCCAAGGCCCGTTTTTCCGGGTGTGTAAGTAGGAGTATCCATGTTTAGCCCCTATTTTGCTGTATCTGCGGTTGTGATGCGGCGTTTTGTCGGTGTCATCGCGGTTGCTGTGCTGCCCGTGGTGGCGATGGCCCAGCAAGTGGACAATGCCGTTTTTGATTTGACGCTGCGGGGGCTGACCGCTGGTCAGCTGCATGTGAATGGCAAGCTGGTCGGCAACGCCTATGCCGCCAAGGGGGTGCTGCAAAGCTCGGGCTTGCTTGGAATGGTGCGCAAGGTTCGCTATGACGCCAGCGTATCGGGCCGCTATGCGGGCGGGAAATACACCCCCGTCAGCTATGCCGAAAAGGCCGACACCTCAAAACGGCAGTCGGAATCCGTCATGGCCTACAGGGCAGGGGTGCCGCAGGTAACGACATATAACCCGCCGCGCGATCCGCGCCCGGGGGATGTGGACCCGGCAACGCAGGGCGGCACGATTGACCCGCTGACCGCGCTTTATGCCGTGGTGCGCGATGTTCCGGCGGCCGAGGCATGCACCCTTAAAGTGACGCTTTTCGACGGCAGGCGGCGTTCGCAAGTCGTGCTTAGCCCCGCTGAAACCGCTGGCAAGGGCGTGACTTGCGCCGGTGAATACCGCCGCCTTGCAGGATTTTCCGATAAGGAAATGGCTGAAAAAGTGCGCTTTCCGTTCCGGCTGACCTATGCCCCGGCGGGTCAGGGGATGTTGCGCGTGGTCGAAATTTCGATGGATACGCTCTATGGCAAAGGCGCGCTGAAACGGCGATAAGCGGGGGGTATGACGCCCCGCTTGCCCATTGATGACGCGCTGCCTGCGCTGATCCTTGCCCTTCGCGCCGAGGGCCGGGCGGTGCTGGTCGCACCGCCGGGTGCGGGCAAGACGACGCGTGTGCCGCTGGCCTTGTTGCCCGAGGTGACCGGCAAGATCCTGATGTTGGAGCCGCGCCGCCTTGCCGCCCGTGCCAGCGCCGAACGGATGGCCGAAACCCTGAGCGAGGGCGTGGGCGAAACCGTCGGTTACCGCGTGCGCGGCGAGGCAAAGGTATCGCGTCAGACCCGGATCGAGGTGGTCACCGAGGGTATCTTGACCCGGATGATCCAGACTGACCCCGAGCTTTCGGGCATCGGCTGCGTGATCTTTGACGAATTTCATGAACGCTCCCTTAATGCCGATCTGGGGCTGGCTTTGGTATGGGAGGCGCGCGGCGCCCTGCGCCCCGATCTATCGTTGGTGGTGATGTCGGCCACGCTTGAGGCCGCCCCGGTGGCCGCGCTTTTGGGCGACGCCCCGGTGGTGCGATCAGACGGGCGCGCCTATCCGGTCGAGACGCGCTGGCTCGCGCGGCCGCCCGCCAAAGGTCTGCGCTATGAGGCCGGCATGGCGGGGCTGGTGGCCGAAGCCGTGGCCGAGGCCGAGGGCGGCATTCTGGTGTTTTTACCCGGCGAAGGTGAAATCCGCCGGGTTGAGGGGCTGCTGAAGGGCTGCTTGCCAGAAAGCTGCGTGATCCGTCCGCTTTTTGGCGCGATGGAGTTCGGGGCGCAGCGCGCCGCAATCGGGCCGGTAGGGGCGGGGCTGCGCAAGATCGTCTTGGCCACCGCCATTGCCGAAACCAGCCTGACAATCGAAGATATCCGCGTGGTGATCGACGGGGGCCGCGCCCGGCGCGCCCGGTTTGACCCCGCAAGCGGCATGGCCCGGCTGGTCACCGAGCGCGTCAGCCGGGCCGAGGCCACGCAGCGTCGAGGCCGTGCCGGGCGCGTGGCCGAAGGCATTTGCTACCGCTACTGGACGCGCGGCGAAGAGGGCGCGATGCCCGCCTTTGCCCCGCCTGAAATTGCGGTGTCTGATCTTGCCGGGCTGGCGCTGGAACTGGCGCTATGGGGCAGCGATGGGGGCGATCTTGCGTTTCTGACCCCGCCGCCGGCGCCAGCGCTGGCCGAGGCGCGGGCATTGCTGGAAGGTTTGGGCGCGCTTTCGGGCGGGCGGATCACGCCCCATGGCCGGGCACTGGCGGCGCTGCCGCTGCATCCGCGTCTGGCGCATATGCTGGTGCTGGCGGGCCCCGAGGCCGCCACCTTGGCCGCTCTTCTGGCGGAACGCGATCCGCTAAAGGGCGCAGGCGCGGACCTTGCGTTACGCATCAGTGCCCTGCGGGATCCGAAGAAATACGAATCCGACCACCCCCACCCGGTTAACCGCGGCGTCGTTGACCGTATCCGGCAAGAGGCGCGGCGGCTGGCGCGCATGGTGTCTGGCGGCGGTGGCCACACGCTGGCCGAAATGGCGGCACTGGCTTACCCTGACCGGATCGGGCTGCGCCGCGCCCAACCTGCGGCGGGCGAGGGGGCGCGCTATGTGCTTTCGGGCGGCAAGGGCGCGATTCTGACGCCAACCGATGCGCTTGCATCGTCGCGGTTGATCGTGGCGACTGATCTGGACGGTGACGCGCGAGAGGCAAAGGTGCGCCAGGGCATCGCGCTTGGCGATGCGAGCCTGCGGCGGCTGTTTGCGGATCAGATCCGCTGGGTCGAGGTCTGCGAATGGTCGCGCCGTGACGGTCGCGTGTTGGCCCGCAAGCACGAGGTGTTTGGCGCGCTGGTGCTGGAGGACCGGATCTGGGACGCCCCCGACGACGCCGTGGCCCGTGCGGCCCTTGACGGGGTGCGGGCGATGGGCCTGCCGTGGGCGCCCGCACCCCGGCGCTACCGCGCGCGGGTTGAATTGCTGCGCCGTGAAGGGGCCGACCTACCCGATTTCACCGATGCAGGGCTGCTTGGGCGGGCGGAAATCTGGCTTTTGCCCTATCTGGGCAAACGCCGGTCCGAGGCCGATCTGCGCAGCCTTGATTTGACCGAGCCGCTAAAGGCCGCGTTGACGTGGGATCAGGCGCAACTGGTCGACCGGCTGGCCCCGTCGGCCTTTGTCACGCCCTTGGGGCGACGTGTGCCGATTGACTACGAAGGCGGGTCCCCAAGCATCGAGCTGCGCCTGCAAGAGCTGTTCGGCGTGACCGTTCACCCCACCGTGGGGCCACGGCGGCTGCCACTGCGGATCACGCTTTTGTCGCCCGGCGGCAAGCCGGTGCAGGTGACGATGGACCTGCCGGGGTTCTGGGCCAATTCCTACGCAGATGTGCGCAAGGACATGCGCGGCCGCTATCCGCGCCACCCCTGGCCCGAAGAGCCGCATCTGGCCGAACCCACGCTACGTGCCAAACCACGCGGCACCTAAGCGGCCCCACATATACCCAGCCCCGAAGAACGATTTTTTGCGCGTAAAGGTGCGGTCAATCCATTGATCAACGATCAGCAAATCCCCCATGTACAAAACTCGCTCAGGAACCGTGCGGCTGATATCGCCGCCAGATGCTTGATCCCTAACCGTTTTATCGCGTCAATATTGGCGCGGTCCGGGCACGGACATGGCCGAGGCGGGGCAAAAGGCCATCGCCCTATTGGCCATTGGGCCCGCTCAGGGGGCCACGGCGTCGGTGGCAACCGGTTGTGTCGGGGCCGGAACGCGCACAGGTGCGGGGGGCGGAGTGGTCGCGCCGCGTGCGCGACGTTTTAGCACGGGGCATTGCGTGGCGTCATTCATGATGACCTGACACCGCAGACACAACACACATTCATTCGCGTTGATACGGCCCAACGAATCGATCGCGCCGACAGTGCATTTCGTTTCGCACAACCGACATTCGCGGCCGCATTGCGGGCGGCGGTGAAGCCAATCAAATATTTTCAGTTTGGCCGGAATCGCCAGACCTGCCCCCAATGGGCAGAGATAGCGGCAATAAAACCGCTCGATAAACAGCCCTGCGGTCAAAATTACCACGACGAACAACACGAACGGCCAAGCCCGGACGAAACGCATGGAAATCGCGGTCTTGAACGGTTCCACCTCTGCCAGGATCAGGGCGTCATGCATGGAATAGAATGACAGGGCGACGATCCCCACGAACAGCGAATATTTCAGCACCCACAGCCGTTCGTGCAGCGGTTGCGGTACTGTGATTTGCCGGATGCCAAGCCGCTGTGCCACCGCGTTCAGAATCTCTTGCAGTGCGCCGAATGGGCAAAGCCAGCCGCAATAGACACCCCGCCCCCAAAACAAGAGCCCCAGCGCCACAAAAGACCATAGAAGAAATATCACCGGCTCGATCAGGAATGTCTCCCAGCGAAATCCGGTTAAAAGCGAGTGCAGGAAGGCCACCACCTGAACCACCGAAAGCTGGCCGTTCAACACCATACCCAGAACCAGGAACGTGGTGGCCAGAAAACTTAGCCGTAATGCACGCCAAAGCCGGGGGCGCCGCGTGATCGAGTCTTGGGCAAACAAAATAACCGTCAATATGATCAGCATGCCGGCGACCAGACCGGTCGCCAGCTTTTTCTTGACCCAGATTTGCCGCCACAGCGGTTCTGGTGTGTAGGGCGCCATATGAAATTCGGACGGCAGATCATAGGGCAGTGAGATGGTCATGGCCAATTCGTCGCCGGAACGGGCGACGCGGGTTGCACGCAATTCCAGCGTGAAGGGCTGGGTTGGGTCAATCGTTGGCGGCATGTCAAAAAGGCTGATCTCTCGTATTTCGGGGCTGCCGCTGATGGCAAGGCGGCGGATCAGGCGATAGCCAGCCACGCCCGGATGCCAGTCCCGATCTTGTTGTCGAATTGTCAGCCGATCAAAAATACCGGTCCTTTTCCAGTCAGTGCCGCGATGCGACTGTAGCCCTGTCGACATCACGATAAGGGCTGAATGACCCGTTGGTAAGGCAGCCAGGGTTCGGGCAAATTCTTGTGGTCCCAAAAGGTTACGCCCGATTGTGGGGCTATCGACCACACCCGCCCACAAATGCACAAAATCATCATCACCGGGTAGAACCGGTACTTTGGCCCCGGCAAGTGCGTCGGCGGCGGTCGACATTGAGACGCGCGTTCCGACGACAGCCCCCATTGCAAGCAGCGCGTCCCAATCGGCTGGCTCATAATTGATCCGGTCGACGCCACTTCCTGCAACGATGCCACGCGCGACCGCCAAGGCCCGCGCGCTGCGCAAGATACCATCGCGAATCACGCCGGTTGAAACGGTCGCCCTGCTGATCACATCTGGCAGCGCACCGCCCTCGGACCCCGGCGTTGTGTCTGTCAGATCATAGCCGGTGTACCCGTCGACATACTGTGTGATGGCGGTTTCGGAAATGCCCAGCGTTAGAATCGGTTCATCGTGGCGCATCAACTGAACGCCGGTGATCCGACCCTCGGGCGACATCGCCAGCAAAACGTCAAGTGGTCGGCCTGAATAGCCAACCGAACCCGCAATTTCCCAGGTCGACCCCAGATAACCAAGAAGATTCGGCCCTTCAAACACGCTCCAGCCCGGCACACTGCTGTCATCGCGTATGACGTGCACCGGTCCGTCGATTTGCAACAACTGCGCCGCCATTTCGGGCGTAGGGGAAAGCGGCTCAGGGGCGAATTGCGAAATCCCGTTATTTGCCAGCGCCGGAAGGGCAGACAGAAAGCACAGCAGAATGAGGCAGAAGAGACGATTGATCATGGTACCGATGTGTTGGAGTGGATTACGTTCCAGATTGCGCGTTTTCGCACAATAATTCTTAGCATATATCAAGTGTATGTGCGACATAATGCCCATTATCTTTGATATTCCTCAAAACACAGGTAGAGTTGTCTCGATGCATGCGACAATCTTTCACCCTATCGCTTAACATAAATCAAGACAGCGTCGCAGATTTGAACCGATGTTGCCGATTGTATTTGATGCCAAGGAGCACCCAATGACAGACCGAGTTACCCAGGCCAGAACATTTCTGAAGGGCAGCGCTGCGCTGGCCATCGGGCTTTTGGCGGCACCGCTTTATGCGCAAGAAAAACCCGCTGACCACGGCGACACACCGGCGGCCGCCTATCAGCCCTCGATGACGACATTGGGGGAACTCCAAGTAGAAATCCCGGGTCGTCGGGCCGACGATCCGATCATGAGCGCCGAAGAGTTCCAGCAGGCGACAAAGATTTATTTTGAGCGCTGCGCTGGTTGCCACGGCGTTCTTCGCAAGGGTGCCACCGGTAAACCGCTGACCCCCGATATCACCCGCGAATTGGGCTATGATCACCTGCACAGCTTTATTACCTATGGGTCGCCCGCCGGGATGCCGAACTGGGGTACCTCTGGCGATCTGACCGAAGAGCAGGTCGACATGATGGCGCGGTACGTTTTGCTTGACCCGCCCACCCCGCCGGAATTCGGGATGCCCGAGATGCTGGCGACCTGGAAAGTGATGGTCGCGCCCGAAGATCGCCCGACCGAGAAAATGAACGATATCGAGATTGATAACCTGATGTCAGTCACGTTGCGTGACTCGGGTGAAATCGCGCTGATCGACGGCGACACCCACGAGATCTTGCAGATCATCAAGACCGGTTACGCAGTGCACATCAGCCGGATTTCGGCCTCGGGGCGTTATCTGTTCGTGATTGGCCGTGACGCCAAGGTGGTGATGATCGACCTGTGGATGGAAACCCCGACCCCGGTGGCCGAGATCAAGATGGGTACCGAAGCCCGCTCGATCGAAACATCGAAGTTTGAAGGGTATGAAGACAAATATGCCATCGCCGGGGCCTACTGGCCGCCGCAGTTCGTGATCATGGACGGCGCCACACTGGAGCCGCTGAAGATCGTTTCGACGCGTGGCAACCTTTATGATGAGCAGGTCTACCACCCAGAGCCGCGTGTGGCTTCGATTCTCGGGTCGCACTTCAAGCCGGAATTCATCGTCAACGTGAAGGAAACCGGCAAGATCCTGATGGTCGATTATACCGACCTGGTAAACCTTAAAACCACTGAGATTGCAGCTGAACGGTTCTTGCATGACGGTGGTCTGGACAGCACGCATCGCTACTTCATGGTTGCCGCCAACGCCCGCAACAAGATCGCGGTGGTCGATACCAAGGAAGGCAAGCTGACGGCGCTTGTCGATACGGAAGGTCAGACCCCACACCCGGGCCGTGGCGCGAACTTTACCCATCCGGACTACGGCCCGGTCTGGGCAACCTCGCACTTGGGTGATGAAACGGTCGCGATGATCGGTACTGATCCTGAAGGGCACCCTGATCAGGCATGGAAACTGGTCCAAAGCTTTGATGCGCTGGGCGGCGGGTCGCTGTTCATCAAGACCCATCCGAACTCGAACCACCTCTATGTTGATGCGACGCTGAACCCCGAATCTGACGTCTCATCCTCGGTTGCGGTGTTTACAATCAGCGACATGAAGGCAGGCGAAGCGCCTGAATACGTCACGCTGCCGATCGTTGAATGGGCCGGTATCGCTGATGGTCAACCGCGTGTGGTTCAGCCTGAATTCAACAAACAGGGTGATGAGGTCTGGTTCTCGGTATGGAATGCCAAGGACAAGGAAAGCGCGATTGTCGTGGTTGATGACAAGACGCTTGAACTTAAGCATGTGATCAAAGACCCGCGTCTGATCACGCCCACTGGCAAGTTCAACGTGTTCAACACCGGTAAAGACGTCTACTAAAATCGGTGCCCGCGCAGGTGCATTCTGCGGTATCTGCGCGGCCCAACAAAGCGGTGAGGCAAGGGTAATCTTGCCTCACTTGCGCGTTTATACGGCCTTGTTGGGATAAAGTGCGATTGGTGATTTTCTGCCTTCGTCCGTCCCTGATGGCCCCATGCCATTTTCTGCATGACCCGAGCTTCGTTTGGCAACATCTGCTGATGCCAAACGATGCGGGCAGTCCGCGGCACGCCCAAATACGCACCGCGTGACCCACGCAAAACCCTGATAGTGCGCAGGCTGGCCCCCATTAGACGATACGCACTGCGCCCTTGGCGGCGCTTGACGTTAGTGCGGCATAGGCCTTTAGCGCAGTGCTGACACGGCGTTTACGCGGCGCCTTGGGTTGCCAGCCCGCCGCCTCTTGCGCCTGGCGGCGCGCTTGCAGGATCGCGTCGTCCACCGCCAGTTGGATCTTTCGGTTCGGGATATCGATCTCGATGATGTCGCCCTGTTCGACCAACCCGATCATGCCGCCTTCGGCCGCTTCGGGGGAAACGTGGCCGATCGACAGGCCCGATGACCCGCCCGAAAACCGCCCGTCAGTGACCAGTGCGCAGACCGTCCCCAACCCCTTCGATTTGAGGTAGCTGGTCGGGTACAGCATTTCCTGCATGCCCGGTCCGCCGCGCGGCCCTTCGTAGCGGATCAAGACCACCTCGCCGGGTTTCACCTTGCCGGTCAGAATGCCCGAAACAGCGTCATCCTGGCTTTCGAAAATATGTGCGGGCCCGGTGAACGCGAGGATCGAGTCATCAACCCCGGCCGTCTTCACGATGCAGCCCTCTTCTGCGAGGTTGCCGTAAAGCACCGCCAGCCCGCCATCTTGTGAAAACGCGTGTTCGGCGCTGTGCACAACGCCGTGGACACGGTCGGTATCAAGACTGTCATACCGCCGATCTTGCGAAAACGCCTCTTGCGTCGGAACGCCGCCTGGGGCTGCGCGGTAAAACTCATGCACAGCGGCCGAGGTGCTGCGCACCACGTCCCAGCGGTCCAGCGCGTCCTTCATCGTCGGCGCGTGGATCATGCTGACTGATGTATCCAGCAACCCCGCCCGGTCCAGTTCGCCCAAAATCGCCATGATACCCCCAGCGCGGTGCACGTCTTCCATATGCACGTTGTCCTTGGCCGGGGCCACCTTGCACAGTACCGGCACCTGCCGCGACAAGCGGTCGATATCGGCCATCGTGAAATCGACCCCGCCTTCATGCGCGGCCGCCAACAGGTGCAAAACAGTATTGGTCGACCCGCCCATGGAAATGTCGAGCCGCATCGCATTTTCAAACGCGCTGAGGGTGACGATGTTGCGCGGCAATACGCGGGTATCGTTGCCCTCATAATAACGCTTTGCCAGATCGACGATCAGATGCCCGGCCTCCACAAACAGGCGTTTGCGGTCAGCATGGGTGGCCAGCATCGACCCGTTGCCGGGTAGCGACAGGCCCAAGGCTTCGGTCAGGCAGTTCATCGAATTGGCGGTAAACATGCCCGAACATGACCCGCAGGTGGGGCAGGCTGACTGTTCAATCGCCGCCACGTCACTATCGCTCATGCTGTCATCGGCGGCGGCGACCATTGCATCGACCAGATCCAGCGCCTTCACGCTGCCATCCTCAAGCACGACCTTGCCGGCCTCCATCGGGCCGCCGGACACGAACACCACCGGAATGTTCAGCCGCAGGGCCGCCATCAGCATGCCGGGGGTGATCTTGTCACAGTTGGAAATGCACACCATCGCATCAGCGCAATGGGCATTGACCATGTATTCAACGGAATCTGCGATGATCTCACGCGAGGGCAGGGAATAAAGCATCCCGTCATGGCCCATGGCAATGCCGTCATCCACCGCGATGGTGTTGAATTCCTTGGCAACACCGCCAGCTGCCTCGACCTCACGCGCGACCAGTTGGCCCAGATCCTTAAGATGAACATGGCCCGGCACGAACTGGGTGAACGAATTGACAATGGCGATGATCGGCTTACCGAAATCGTCGTCTTTCATTCCCGTGGCACGCCACAGACCGCGTGCGCCGGCCATGTTACGTCCGTGGGTTGATGTTCTGGAGCGGTAATGAGGCATGATGAGTTCCTTTTTACGGTTCAGGAACAATACTCGGCGCCCAAAGGCAAGCCCAAGCTCCTTTCGTCACCACGCTAATCGCGTAATCTTGTTTCTTTTATCGCTATCTAAACCATCTCACCCGCCCCCAAGCGCGCCGGTCCTACCCGGTGACACATCCACCATGTTAGGATGCCCGCCATGAATCAGGGGTAAAACCTCGGCTATGGCACCTTAAAACGCCATCGTCGCCGCTACAGCACGGCCCCAACGCCCGTATTTTGCCGCGCGGGTCTGCGCATCCATTGCGGGCGTAAATCGTCGTTCCAGTGCCCAGCCTTGGGCAAAACGCGCGGCGCTTGGGTAAACCCCTACATACATGCCCGCCAGCCACGCAGCCCCAAGCGCAGTTGTCTCGGTAATCTGTGGCCGGTCGACCGGTGCGCCGATGATGTCGGCTAAAAACTGCATCGTCCAATCTGACGCAGCCATGCCGCCATCCACCCGCAACACGCCTTCGGTCGCCTCCGGCCAATCCGCGCGCATCGCCTCCAACAGATCGCGCGTTTGAAAGCCGACGCTTTCCAGCGCTGCCCGTGCTATCTCGGCCGGGCCGGAATTGCGGGTCAACCCGAACACCGCACCACGGCAATCGGGCTGCCACCACGGTGCCCCCAAACCGGTGAACGCCGGAACCACCACAACATCCTGTGCCGGGTCAGCGGTTTTCGCCAATGACTGCGTATCGCCCGCGTTTCGAATCAACCCGAGCCCATCGCGAAGCCATTGCACCACCGCCCCCGCGATAAAGATCGACCCCTCCAGCGCATAGGTGGGCGTGCCGTCCAACTGATAGGCAATGGTCGTCAGCAGCCTGTTTTGGCTTTGAACCCTTTGACCCCCGGTGTTCAGCAACGCAAAACACCCCGTCCCATAGGTCGATTTCATCATCCCGGGTTGAAAACACGCCTGCCCCAGGGTGGCGGCCTGCTGATCCCCCGCCACCCCGGCAATAGGTATCTCCCCGCCAAACACGTCTTTCTGTGTCACTCCGAAATCGGCGGCACAGTCGCGGACCTCGGGCAGCATCGCCATCGGAATGTTCAGCAGCTTGCAGATTGCCTCATCCCACTGCCCTTCGCCAATATTATAAAGCATGGTCCGGGCCGCGTTTGTGGCATCGGTGGCATGAACCCGCCCGCCCGTCAGCCGCCAGATCAAAAAGCAATCCACCGTGCCAAAGGCCAATTCGCCCGCTTCGGCCCGCGTCTGCGCACCTTCCACATTATCCAGAATCCACCGCAGTTTGGTGGCAGAAAAATAAGGGTCCAGCAACAGCCCGGTCTTCGCGCTGATCTCAGGCCCATGACCGGCCGCCTCAAGCGCCTCGCACATGGCGGCGGTGCGGCGGTCCTGCCACACAATCGCCCAGTGCAACGGCTCTCCGGTTGCCCGGTCCCACACAATGGTCGTCTCCCGCTGGTTGGTAATCCCGATAGCGGCAATGTCGCCCGCTGCCAGCCCGGCCTTTGCAATTGCGGCGCGGCCGGTTGCAACCACCGTGCGCCATAGCTCTGCGGGATCATGTTCAACCCACCCCGAGGCCGGAAAATGCTGCTCAAACTCCTCTTGCGCCACCGCCGTGACCCGCATCGCCCCATCAAACACGATCGCCCGTGATGATGTTGTTCCCTGATCAATCGCCAGAATATGGGGCATTGTCGGATCCTTTTTGATGTACAGGCTTTTTTTTGGCAAAAATACTCAAACTACGTTGCCAGCATAAACCCGCATCGGCAACAAGGCGCGGAAAGACCGGCTACGCCTAAGCCCATGGCCGGCACTCGATGGCGCTCATTTGCCTCGGGACGCTTCCTCGGCCATAAAGGCGGCTAGCGCCGAGATCTGATCCTCGCTCAGCCGCAACCCCAGTTTTGAGCGCCGCCAAACCACGTCCTCAGCCGTGCAGGCGTATTCGCGCGTCATCAGCCAGCGTAGTTCTGCCTGGGTCAGGGTGGCCCCGAAATTTCGCCCCAGATCGGCGGCGGTGCGGGCCTCTCCCAAAACCTCGCGCGCCTCAGTGCCATAGGCGCGGATCAGCCGTCCGGCCCAATAGTCGGTCAGAAACGGATAATCCGCCTTCAGCGCGGCCGTCAGCGCCGCCACCCCATCATACGGAAAATCCCCCCCCGGCAGCGGCACCCGGGCCGTCCATTTATTGCCAAGCGCAGGGAAAGTCGGCGCAAGCTTGACCAAGGCTGCTTCGGCCAGCCGTCGATAGGTCGTGATCTTGCCACCAAACACGTTCAACAGCGGTGCGCCATCGCTATCAAGGCTAAGCACATAGTCGCGGGTGGCAGCCGTGGCCGAGGTCGCCCCGTCATTGTATAGCGGGCGCACGCCGGAATAGGTCCAGACGATATCATCCCGGGTCACTGGCCGTGTCAGATATTCCGACACGAAGGCGCAAAGGTAATCCTGCTCCGCCTCGGTGCAGCGGGCGTCGCCGGGGGGGCCATGGTGGTCTTGATCCGTGGTGCCAATCAGGGTAAAATCCTGCTCATAGGGGATCGCAAAACAGATCCGTCCATCGTGACCCTGAAAGAAATAGCAACGGTCGTGGTCAAACAGACGTCGGGTGACGATATGGCTGCCGCGCACCAAACGCACCCCCTCGGTTGATTTGATGTGGATGCGGTTTCGGATCACTTCTTCCGCCCAGGGACCGGCCGCATTGACCAGCGTGCGGGCAAGGTGTTGGCGGGTGCCCGCGGGGCTTTCGGTGGTGATGTGCCACAAGGCCCCGTCGCGGTGGGCCGAAACAACTTTGGTGCGAACCAGAATCTCAGCCCCGTGCGCCTCGGCGTCGCGGGCATTCAGTACAACCAGGCGGCTGTCTTCGACCCAGCAGTCTGAATATTCGTAGGCGTGCGTGAATTTCGGGTTCAGCGGTTTGCCTGCCGCATCCTGGGTCAGATCCAAGGTGCGGGTGCCCGGCAGAATTTTCCGCCCCCCCATATTGTCGTATAAAAACAACCCTAATCGGATCAGCCATGCCGGGCGTTGGCCCCGCAGCCACGGCATGAACAGGCGCAGCAGCTTTGAGGTGGGGGTGTCGCCTTCAAACCTCATGTCGCGGTGGTAAGGCAGGACAAACCGCATCGGCCAGCTGATATGGGGCATTGCCACCAGCAATGTTTCGCGTTCGGTCAATGCCTCGTGAACAAGGCGAAATTCAAAATACTCCAGATAGCGCAAGCCGCCGTGAAACAGTTTTGTCGATGCGCTGGAGGTGGCCTGCGCCAGATCGCCCATCTCGGCCAGCCGCACCGAAAGCCCGCGCCCCGCCGCATCGCGCGCAATACCACAGCCGTTTATGCCGCCGCCGATGATGAACAGATCGACCGGCGAATCACAAGGTTGCGTCACAGCCACGATGCTCTCTTTCCTTCAGCTTTTCGGATAGAGGGCGCTAAATAGCGCTGTTTGTCAAAGGATTCTTTCGCTATTATGCGAATAAGGAAAAAACGAAACCAATTCGCGCATTGTATCGGGCCAAATGTGCCGAATGGAAAAAGTCACCGGAGGGGGTGGGTGTATGGCGTTGAATTTGCGGCAAACCGAAATTTTGAACATTGCCCGGGTCGAAGGCCGGGTTGTGGTCGAAGCCCTTGCCGACCGGTTCAATGTCACGCTGCAAACGATCCGGCGTGACCTGACCGAGATGGCCGAAGCGGGCGTGCTTGACCGTGTGCATGGGGGCGCCGTCATGCGAAAAGGTGTCTCGAACATCGGGTATGCGGCGCGCCGCCGGATGCATGAGGCGGCAAAAACGGCCATCGGCCGCGCCTGTGCGGCGGCCATTCCCAACAACGCGTCGATGATCCTGAACCTTGGCACCACGACCGAAGCTGTTGCGCGTGAATTATTGCATCATAGCAATATTACTGTGGTGACGAACAATATCAACGTGGCAAATATTCTCGTTGCGAATGAAAGCTGCGAAATCATGGTCGCGGGGGGGGCGTTGCGCCGGTCAGATGGTGGGCTTGTGGGCGATCTGACGACAGAGTTCATCAAGCAGTTCAAGGTGGATTTTGCTGTTATCGGCACCTCGGCACTGGATTGCGACGGCGATCTTTTGGATTTTGATCTGCCCGAGGTAAGGGTGTCGCGCGCGATCATTCAACAATCCCGACAGACGTTTTTGGTGGCGGATAGTTCAAAACTGGGGCGCTCGGCACCCGTTCGGTTGGCGTCGCTCTCAGAGATTGACGCGATATTCATTGATGAACCGCTGCCAGATGCTTTGGCGCAGCGGTGCATTGCCTGGGAAACAGCCGTGCATCTTGCCTGCGTCGCGCCATCGCGAAAATGAATGGAAATGCAGATCTACGGGCGCCGCGTTTGGGTCAATCTGCCGTTGCCGTGGCGGATGAACTGCTGCCTGCGGCCGCCGCCGTAACGGCCGCGCCTGCCAGAACGGCGGGCAGCAGGAACGGCACAAAGTTGGTTGCTTCGGCAATAGGCGGGATATTCAACGTCTCGCTGGCGGTGGTGTCTTGCGCCTGGGCTGTGCCTGCGACTATCGCCATAAAGATGGTTAGGATTGCTGGCATGCGCATGATCCGTGTTCCTTTCAAAGTTTCCTCCTTGGTTGCTAAGCCATAATCCCCAAGAAAATGATAACACTGGCCGACGTCTTGCACCGCCTCGCAGGGGTCACAGGTGATGTAGACCGGCAGTTTCGGGGGTTAGGCTTATCCGCGAAATCAGGGGTTGGCCGCGGCGTTTGGCAAACGCAAGACCGGTGGCATATGTCATCATGAAGACGACGCCGAACAGCACAAACGCCGCGCACGCCTCTGCCGGACGATCCCAAAGCACAATCCCGCATAGCACGGGGGCGGCAATGAATGGTGTCAGGATCAAGGTTGTCAGCGGGTTGCTGATGGCACGTTGTTGGCGCCCCATAATCACCAGTTCCAGCGCCCGCATGATCAGTTGATGAAAATGCAGACGGTCGGGTTGATGCGTGGGGCGCCCGGCATGCTTGCGGCGGTAAATTGCCAATGCAGTGTCAGCCACGGGCCAAAAGAACACCAAAAGCACGGCCCAAGGGGTCACTTCTGTGGATGCCTGAATAACCAAAATAGCAAACCAGCCAAGCACATGACCCAAGGTATAGGCCCCGCCATCGCCCAGAAAGATTTTTCCCGCCGGAAAGTTGAAAATGAAAAAACCCAACACAGCCGGCACGATCAGCAGCACCATGAAAGCCAGGTTATCAAGCCCGGCCTGAAGACAGATTGCGCCCAGCCCCATTGCGATCAGCATGGCTGTCACTGCGGCTAACCCATTTACACCGTCAATCAGGTTGACAGCATGGCAGATGCCGGTGACTGCAAAAACCGTGAACAAGATTGCCATCGGCGCGAGATGCAAAAGCAAATCAAGGCCGGGCATGTGGCTTTTGGTCAGCCAGATCTGCAACAGTCCTATCACCACCAGGCTAGAGGCGGCCGCCGCAACAAGCCTGCCGCGCGGGCTGATGCGAACCCCCAGATCCTCGGCCAGCCCTGCTGCGGCAACCGGAATGACCGAAAGCATGAATATCGCAAATAGCCGCTCCAGGCCCGATGGCGCGAACAAAAGTACCCCAGCGATCAATGCGGTGACGACTGCAACCCCCCCGATGCGTGGTGTGGCAACCAGATGAGCGGCCTGAATCGCCTTGTCATCGCTGATGCGCGTGGTTCGATGCAAATGCCTTGATTTTGTGGCGATCAAGAGTGCGGAAATCAGGAAAGACACCGCAAAAGTGGCCAGATGGCCAAATGGAATGACTGACGCCAAGGACATATGTCTTTACTCCAAAACCGCAAAAAGGCGGGTGCTGTTGGTCGTGCCGCAGAACTGCCCACCCAACAACCACATCAATCGGGGCCGTTAAGAGGGCTGCCGCAACGGCAACCTTCGTTGTGAACATCGACCAGAAAGCGTGACCCTGCGCGTTGAATTCATAATTATCAAAATACAACCTTAAGTATAATCAATTTACAATAGACAACTTTTAATAGATTGATAAATATTCACAGCGTGCCCGATGGTGCGCGTGCTGATCATGCTGCCCTGTAGCCCAACAAGAGGTATAGATGACCGGTAAGAAGCCTGGTTCACGCCATGGTAGGTCCCTGATTCCGCTTTGGCGCCAGTTTGGCCGCCACACACATGCGTGTGTTCTGGCGGCTGCGCTGGCAACCTGCGTGACGGCCGCCAACGCAGAGGAAAACCCCAGCCGTTCGCTGATGGGAACACCGGGTTACACGGACATGCCCTCGGCGTTCATGCCGCCGCGTGACACGTTGGGTCTGAACCTCAGCACTCGTGGCGGTAGCCGTCAGGCCAGCCTTGATTTTCAGATCACCGACCGGCTGGGTGGGACATTTCGCTATGGCTATCTTGAGGGGCAAAGCACCGGGCTGGCCGCGAACTACGACCGCAGTTTCGATCTACGCTATCAACTTTTGCGAGAGGGGCGGCGGTTGCCGGCCGTGACCGTGGGAATGACCGATTTTCTGGGCACCGGGATACTCTCGTCAGAGTATCTGGTGGCCAGCAAACACCTGGGCGAGCGTTTCACCGTAACGGGCGGTATCGGCTGGGGACGATTGGGGACGCATCACGGTTTCAAGAATCCGTTGTCATTTCTGGGGTCCGCTTTGGAAACCCGCAAGCCAACCGCCGACAGTTCCGCAGGTGCCGGGGCGACCGGCGGGCAGGTTGAGCTTGGCCGGCTGTTTTCGGGCGATGCTGCGCTGTTTGCGGGTATCGACTGGCGCGCGACAGATCGGCTGACGCTGTCGGCCGAATATTCATCGGACGCCTATGATCTGGAACGCGACCGCACCGGCTACCAGCAAAAGACGCCCTTCAATTTCAGCGCAAAATACGCATTGCGCAATGGCGATCAGATTGGCTTGCACAGCTTTTACGGCACGCAGTTTGCGCTAAGCTACAGCCACGCGCTGGCACCGGGGCGGCCCCGGCTGCCGTCCGGGCTTGATACCGCCCCACCGCCGATCCAGCCACGCCCGGTGGTGGATATGGCGGCATGGCAGGGGGCGGTTTTTGCCTCTGCGGGCCGGGCAGTACCCGTGGATCTGGTCGCGGCGCTGCGCGGGCAGGGTCTTTTGGTGCAGGGGGTCGCGGTAGAGGGCCGGGCCGCCACGGTGACGGTTGAAAACGCCGCTTGGGGTGCCTCGGCGCAGGCGGTCGGGCGGGCGGCGCGGGTTATGGCCAACCATCTGCCGTCGCAGGTTGAGACGCTGCATATCCGGCTGGCCAGATCCGGGATGGAGATTTCTGAGGTCACGCTTCAACGCGCTGATCTGGAGCGCTATGAAAATATGCCGGGCGGCGCGCAGGCAATGGCCGCGCGCAGTATCATCCAGCAACCGGGGCGGGCATTGGCACCTATGCCGGGGGTGTTTCCGAACACGCGCTTTGGCCTTTCCCCCTATCTCGCGCCGTCGTATTTCGACCCCGATAAACCGGTTCGGCTAGACCTTGGGTTTCAGGCGAGGCTGGATTATCAGTTGGCCCCCGGTATCACGCTGTCGACCCAGCTTCGCAAACGCGTGGTCGGGAACCGTGGCCCCACCCGGTTTGCGGCCAATTCCGCGCTGCCGCATGTAAGAACGGACTCGGGGCTTTTTGATCAGAACGCGGACCCGGAAATCAGCCACCTGACCGCTGAATACCTGTTCCGACCGGGGGCGGATCTGTTTGGCCGGATTACCGCCGGCCATCTTGAAAGAATGTATGGCGGACTATCCGCCGAGCTTTTGTGGCAGCCCACCGATAGCCGTTTGGCGCTGGGGGCAGAGCTGAACTATGCCCGCAAGCGCGACTACAACAGTATTCTGGGTTTTGATGATTACGACGTCATCACGGGCCATGCCTCGGTTTACTATGACATTGGAAACGGTTTCGTCAGCCGCGTTGATGCCGGGCGCTACCTTGCGGGCGACTGGGGTGGCACCTTTACGCTAGAGCGCCGGTTCAACAACGGCTTTCGGATTGGCGCTTTTGTGACGCTGACCGATGTCAGCGCCGCCGATTTTGGCGAAGGGTCGTTCGATAAGGGCATCACCTTGCGGATACCGCTGGATTGGGTCAGCGGCAAACCATCCCGCGTTGCGGGCAATATCATCCTGCGCCCCGTGCAGCGTGATGGCGGTGCCCGGTTGGATGTTCAGGGCCGGCTTTACGACCGGATCGCTGATGACCAGGCCCTGACCCTCAACAACCGCTGGGGGAGGTTCTGGCGATGAAAAATGTAACCCTTTGGGCCTTGTGCCTATTGCTTGCCGCATGTGGGCTAGGGGAAACGGGCGCGGCACAGCTGGTGGCGCGCGGGTTCCCCGCAGCAACCGGGGACGCAGCGGATGAATACGCAGTGCTGCGCCACCAAGGGCGCGCGACCATGATTTTCGCTAACGAGGCGGCCGGAACATCAGCCGAGTTTGTCGAGGTCGCATCGCGTGGCGGCACCCATAGCTGGCGCAACGCTGCCAACATAGGGCTGGTCACGCGCGACGGTTTTTTGCTGGCAACCCGGGGGCTGGGCCATGACGCGATGGCGATTGACCCCGGTGCTGCCGTGGTGCTGGTGCTGACGGGACAGAACGGCAACAGCCAGCGTTTGCATGAAGAGCTGAACGGAGATGACCGGGTGCGTCGCCACGCCTTCACTTGTGAGATCCGAACCCAGGGCAATCGAGATATCGAGATTGGCGGTAAAAGTGTTTCCACGCGGCTTATGGCCGAGAATTGTTTCAGTGCCACGGGGCCGTCATTTACCAATCTTTACTGGGTCCGGGCCGGGCGTGTGATGCAAGCGCGGCATTGGGTCAGCGCGGGATTTGGCACATTGGCGATGCGCGCGCCCTCAGTGCGGGGCTAGCGGATGGGTGTTGACATTGGGTCTTGTAACGATTTCGGCCCCTTGGTCCCACCGGGCAATATGGCAATGGCCGGAATGTGGCGGTTGGCGGCTGGGGCCGATGGGTGGGCGTGCCCGTCTGACATCACTCAAAATGGTGATCGGCACGCGAAAAACAATGACCAGTATCAGCGACACCGCCATGAAGATCAGCAATGCGCCAACGGCGTAAAGAAAAATACTGACCAAAATATTGCCTCCACGTTTTGGTCCGGCCACATTCGCATCAGTACTTTAAGGAGTGATGAAGTTTCTGTCGATGGCGTCACGCGCGCTTGCATATTTGGTGCGCTAAACGATTGTGCCCCCCTTCAGCGCACGAGGCGCAGATGAACACAACGCTGAATTCATCGCACCCCAACCGCCAAATTCATCGCTTTGACGCGCATGATCGTGAAATATTCAGAGGTGCCGTGGTGGCATTCGTGCTGCGTGGCATTGGGGCAGGGCTGGCGTTCGCCCTGAATATTGTCATCGCGCGGCTACTGGGGGCCGAGGGTGCAGGCCCCTATTTTATAGCACTTTCGGTGACTGTGATCGGGTCAGTTATCGTGCGGGTGGGGCTGGATAATTCGCTATTGCGCTTTGTCTCGGCCGGGGTGGCGCTGCAAGACTGGGGCCGGGTACGCAGCGTCTTCAGGCTGGCGATGGGCGTCACACTGGCCAGTTCCGGCGCCCTGGCGCTGGGTCTTATGGTATTCGCAGCGCCTCTTGCCGCGCAGGTATTTGATCGCCCGGCGCTTGTCGGGCCACTGCGTTATGCGGGGGCGGCGATTGTCAGCTTTTCGATCATGTCGTTGCTGTCAGAAGCGCTGAAGGGGTTAAAATTGATTGGCCCGTCGATGTTGGTTGCGGGCGCGCTTTACCCGTTGTTCGGGTTGGTGCTGATCTGGCCGATGGTGCATCTTCTGGGCCCCGATGGCGCCAGCGCCACTTATTTCGTGGCAACGGCGCTTGCCGCGGCGGTGGGCTGGTGGTTTTGGCGGCGCGGGTTTGTCACTCACGATACCCCAGCGGTTTTCGGCTGGGCCGAGCTTTGGGATAGCTGCCGCCCGCTTTGGTTGATGAGTGTCGTCACCCGTGCGATCCTGCCATGGGCGCCAGTGTTCTTGCTGGGCTTTTGGGGGAGCGGCGATCAGGCGGGCATTTTTGGCGCGGCAACGCGGGTGGCGCTGCTGGTTTCGTTTCTGCTTGTGTCGGTCAATACGATCCTCGCGCCAAAATTGTCTGAGCTGTTTGTGCGCGATGAGGTGGCCACTTTGCGAAGGCTGGCTAACCGGATGACACTGGGGCTGTGTATTTTGACCAGCCCGCTGTTTGCGCTTTTGATATTTCAAGGCAGCGCGGTGATGCGACTTTTCGGCCCCGAATTCGCGCAGGGGGGGGCGGTGCTGGCCATACTCGCCGTGGGGCAGGCGGTCACGGTGGCCAGTGGCGCGGCAGGTCAGATTTTGATGATGACCGGAAACGAGCGGATCATGGGCGATCTGTCGCTGGGCGCCTGTGCGGTGTTGCTGGGGTTGTCGTGGCTGCTGATCCCTGCTTACGGAATGGTGGGCGCCGCCATCGCCAATGCGGTCTGTATGGCGGTAGTCAACCTTGGCGCGCTGCTGTTTTCGGCGCGGGTATTGGCGGGGATGCATATGCCCGAGGGGGCGACGTGATGTCGTACGACCTCCAGGAAGGGTGCCATGTATTTCATTTTTGAGGCCATCCTGATAACAGGTATTGCTTTCGTTCGTTATCGCGCGGCGCTGCTGTTTTTCACCTTCCTTCTTGCTCTGTCTCCACGCTCAACGTCAATTGCGATTGGCCAATCCGGATTGGCATTTTCATTCACACGTTATGCGCTGCTGGTGATGCTGGGGTGTTTTATCGTCAAATTAATGAGGCATCCCAAGATCTGGCGCCGCGCAAAATACGCTTTGTTTCAAGAGCGATCTTCAACCATCCTCATTTTATTGGCAGGATTGAAGTTGAGTATGTCGTTTTATGCAACCGGTGTCAGTTCTCTACCTTATATCTTTGATGATGTCTCAATCACGCTGATGTGTTTCCTGATATTTTATGTATTCACCAAAACACAGTACGATTTTCGTAAGTTACTGGTCGCGATGACCCTGTCAGTGCTGCTAAGTGGCCTGCTGGGTCTGATTGAGGCTTCATTTGCAAAACCATTGGTTACGTTCCTGGCGTCCGGCGCGGTGGCGGGGTCGGACGATGTGCTGGCGGGTATCACCCGTAATTCAAGTTATCGCTTGCAGGCGCTGTTTGATAATCCGCTGCTACTGGCCGAGTTTACAGTTCTTGCGACACCTTTGATCATATACCTTTTCCATACCGCGTCAGGGTTTCTTCGCATGATCTGGGCGGGGGCGATGTTCGTTGCGGCGGCGCTTTTGGTGGGGACAGGGTCGCGTGCTGGCTTGATTCTATATGCGATCGAGATTCCTGCAATCTTCGTTTTATCGAGGCGTGGGGATTGGGGGTTTTTGCTGAAACTTGTCGCGGCGTTTGTGGTTGTCACTGTTATTGGTGTGGCCCTTTATTCCGGCTTTGACAGTTTCATGTCCCTTGCCCAAGAGGGTAAGACTGGCAATTTCTGGTTATACGACGACGAAGACCGTAGCACACTGGAACGTGCATCTCAGTATCTGATCGTCTTTGAGCAGATGAAAAATAATCCCTTTTTCGGTTTCGGTGTTCGTCAAAGTCTTCACAATGAACTGGATTTCCTCAATCGCCTTGACAGTTATTGGCTGCGATTGTTGCTGGAGGGGGGGATATTCGCGCCGCTATTGTTCATCGGGTTTGCCATCGTCGCTATTCGGCGCGTAATCGGATCGGATCTTATCGGTTTTCGCAAGCCACCGTTGTTGCGGGCCGCGCTGTTGGTTTTTATTGCCATGTTCGTGTCGCTCAAATTATTCATCTCAATCCCCAGCAATAATATCTACTTCTTCATTGTTATTGGCGCCTTCTTTGGTGTCACTCAAAAACCAAACAAGGTCTGGTCTGATGCGCATTCTGCTTGCCCATAATAATTACACCGTCCAAGGCGGCGCCGAGGTGTTTTACCACGAAGTCGCACGCGTCTTGCGTGCGCAGGGTCATGTTGTGGCGATGTTTTCGGCGGCGGAACCGGGGCTGGATGTGCCGGGTGTCGAACACTTTCCCGAGGCGGTAGATTACCGCGCAGGTGGTCTTTTGACGCGGGTGCGCCATTTGCCGGGGCTGGTTTACAACCGCAAGGCCAAGGCTGCGATGGCCCGGCTGATAGCCGAATTCCGCCCCGATGTGATTCACGCATTTGCAATTTATGTGCGTCTGACGCCTGCAATTCTTGAGGCGGCGAAAGAGGCTGGGGTGCCGGTCGTGCTGTCGTGCAACGACTACAAGCACCTCTGTCCGAACTACAAACTGTTCCACAACGGGCGCAACTGCGAAGAGTGCAAGGGCGGGCGCTTTCACCGCGCGCTGGTCAACCGCTGCTGCCATGGGTCGACCGCATTCAGTGCTGCCAGCATGATCGAGGCCTATGCCCATGATCGGCGCGATATCTGGTGCAAAAATGTGTCGTGCTTTCTGTTTGCCAGCAAATTCATGGCGCGCAAGACCGAAGAATTCTGGGGTAAGGACCGCGTCCAGATTGATTTTCTGCGCAACCCATTTGACGCGAAAAAGTATCATGTTGCGCCAAATGTCGGCCGTTACATGCTTTATTTTGGGCGATTGATTGATGAAAAGGGGGTGCAGGTGCTGCTGAAGGCGGCCGCAATGACCCCCGAGGTTCCGGTGGTGATTGTCGGTGATGGGCCGGATATGGATCAGACCATCGCCCGTGCCGCGACCTTGGATAATGTTCGCGTTGTTGGCCCGGCCTGGGGCGATGATCTGGCAGATTGGCTACGGGGCGCGCGGGCGGTCGTGGTGCCATCGCTTTGGCATGAGAACTTTCCCTATGTGATCTTGCAGGCGTTCGCTGCGGCCACGCCGGTTGTGGGCGCAAGGCGCGGCGGTATTCCGGAACTGGTCGATGCTGGCCCCCATGGCTGGACCTATGAGGCAAGCGATGCGTCCGCACTGGCCGCGTTGCTGCGTGATGTGGCCGCCGCACCCGACGATCAGATTGCCGCCATGGGTGCCGCCGCGCAGGCCTATGTCGCGGCCGAATTCACCGATGATGCGATCTACACCCGCCTGATGGCGATTTACGAAAGGGTCACGCAATGAGGGCGCTGGTTATCGGCGGTAGCGGGTTTATCGGCTCGCATCTGGTGGATGCGCTTTTGGCGGCGGGCCTGCGCGTGCGGGTTTTTGATCGCGCACCAGAGCGGTTTCGCGCGACACCTGCCGGGGTGCAGTTTATTCAGGGCGAGTTTGGCGATACCGCCGCACTGGCCGAGGCGCTGGCCGATGTCGACTGCGTCTTTCATCTGATCAGCACCACGGTTCCGGCGACCTCGAATCTTGATCCGGTGGCCGATATTCAGGGCAATCTGATCAACACGGTGCGCCTGTTGGCGTTGATGCGTGCCGCAGGGGCGCAGCGGCTGGTTTATCTGTCATCGGGCGGCACGGTTTACGGGGTGCCCAAGGCGGACCCGGTTCCCGAAAGCCACCCCCTTCAGCCGATCAGTTCCTACGGTGTGGTCAAGGTCGCGGTCGAAAACTATCTGCGGATGGAGCAGTATCTACACGGACTGCGGCCCATCGTGCTTCGCGCTTCCAACCCCTACGGGCCACGGCAGGGGCATGGCGGGGTGCAGGGCGTTATCGGCACCTATCTGCGCAAGATCAAAGAGGCGGAGCCGATCCAGCTATGGGGGGACGGCAGCGTCGTGCGCGACTTTATCCATGTGAAGGATCTGGCGGCTTTGTGTCTGCGGGCCGCGCAAAGCGATGTCACCGGCATCTATAACGCGGGCAGCGGAGAGGGGCATTCGATTGCGCAGATCATTGATCTGATCGGCGTGGTGATCGGCGCGCCTGTGGTGCCCGAACGCAAACCGGGGCGCGGGTTTGATGTGCCGCGTGTGGTGCTGGACGTATCGGCCGCGCGGCGTGATCTGGGGTGGCAGCCGCAGCGCGACTTGCGCGATGGTCTGGCGGAAACCTGGGCTTGGGTGCAGGGGCAGGGCGCATGATCTTCGTCGTGGGCAACAGCCGCAGCGGCACCACGCTGATGGGCCGGATACTGGGCGCGCATCCGCAGGTGAACACGTTTGAGGAACTGCATTTCTTTGAAAACCTGATTACCCCCGCGGCGATCCTGGCCCCGCCCACATTGGCGCCCGGGGCCGCGCGCGCCCTGGTCGTGCGGCTGCTGACCACCGCCCGGGGCAATATCTTTGCGCGGCCCGATCCGGCGGCCTTGGGCCAGGCGCCGGACCGGATACTGGCCGAGGCGGGGGCAGACCCAATATCGCTTTACCGCGCGGTGCTGCGCCATGAAACGCTGCGCGCGGGTAAGGCCATTTCCTGCGAACAGACCCCGCGCTACCTGTTCTCGATTACCGAGATACGCGCCGCCTTTCCCGAGGCGCGTTTTATCAACATGGTGCGTGACCCGCGCGATGTGATGCTGTCGCAAAAGAACAAATGGCGGACCTATTTTCACGGCTCATGGAACATGCCCCTGGCCGAGGCGGTCCGGGTCTGGGCAAATTACCATCCGGTTCTGATGGCAAAACTCTGGTCGGCCGCTGTGCGCCGGGGGGCCGCGTTTGGCCCTGCTGAGGGGGTGCTGACCGTCCGGTTTGAAGATCTTTTGGAGGCGCCGCAGCATACCGTGGCCGGTATCTGCGACTTTCTGGGAATAGCCTTCCATCCGCCGATGCTGGCGGCAGAGGACATCGGCTCATCGGCCAAGGCAGACCGGCCGGGCCAACGCGGGCTGAACCCCACGGCATCGGGCCGCTGGCGCAATGGCGGGCTAAGCGCGCGCGAACTGGCCATCTGTCACCGCCTTTGCGCGCGCGAAATGCGCGCAATGGGCTATGACGTGGCTGAACTGCGCCTGTCGGGCCTGCGCTATATGGCCGAACTGCCGCCATTGGTGGTGAAGGGCGGCTTGTCGCTGGTGCTGAACCTGCCTCGCAACCGCAATGTGCTGGGTGCAATCCGGCGCCGGTTCCTGCAATGAGAAAATGTCATCAGATTGCCATTCTGGGCACCGTTGGCGTGCCGGGCGTTTACGGCGGCTTTGAGACGCTGGCAGAAAACATTGTGCGCCAGCATCAGGGCCAGGGCCGCCCCGAGGGGCTGACGGTTTATTGCAGCGCGCGCGCCTATCCTGATCGTCCGCGCCGGTTTTTGTCAGCCGGGTTGCGCTATCTGCCTCTGTCTGCGAATGGGGTGCAAAGCATCCCCTATGATATCTGGTCCCTGTTTGATGCGGCACGGCGCGGCACTGATACGGCGCTGTTGCTGGGGGTGTCTGGGGCGCTGGCGTTGCCGCTTTTGCGGCTGTTCCCGCGTGGGCGACGGATGCGCGTGGTGACCAATATCGACGGTGTCGAATGGAAGCGCGACAAGTGGCGCGGATTGGCGCGGCTGATCTTGCGGCTTTCCGAACGCGCGGCGGTGCGCTGGTCTGATGTGGTGGTGGCTGACAATCAGGCGATTGCTGATCATGTGGCGCAGACCTATGGCGCGGGTTGCCATGTCATTGCCTACGGCGGTGATCATGCGCTGGCCACCCCGCCCGAGGCTGCGGCCGATCCGCAACTGCCCGAACGATACGCGCTGGCGCTGTGCCGGATTGAGCCGGAAAACAACGTGGCGATGATTCTGGCGGCTTTTGCGGCAATGCCGGACCAACCCCTGGTCTTTGTGGGCAACTGGTCGGCCAGCGACTATGGCCGCAGCCTGCGCGCGGCCTATGCGGGCCGGGCCAACCTGCACCTTCTGGATCCGGTCTACGAACCCGCCCGCCTGCGCGCGTTGCGTGACCGTGCATGGCTATATGTGCACGGCCATTCGGCAGGGGGCACAAACCCCTCACTGGTCGAGATGATGCATTTCGCCATTCCGGTACTGGCGCATGGCTGCGCCTTCAATCGGCATACGACCGAAGGGCTGGCGCGGTATTTCACCACATCTTCAGAGCTTTCCGAAACCCTGCCCTTGATAGACGCCCCGTCTGCCGCGATGATCGGGGCAGACATGGGCAGGATCGCCCGCGCGCGCTATACATGGGAAAAGATCGGGGGTGCCTATTTTGCCCTGATCGGACAAAGATGATTTCGGCGGCTTGTCAGGGACTTTGTTGGTTCGGGTCGGGCAAGTGCCACATAAGACGGTTGTTTGGGGTATGCGATGAAAATTCTGGTTACTGGTGGCGCGGGGTTCATCGGTTCGGCGGTGGTGCGTCAGGCGATTACGGCCGGGCATCAGGTGGTCAACCTTGATGCGCTGACCTATGCCGCCTGTCTTGAAAATGTCGCCAGCGTGGCGGATGATCCGGGTTATACGTTTGAAAAGGTCGATATTCGTGACCGTGTTGGGGTGGCGCGCGTCTTTGCCACCCGTGCGCCTGATGCGGTCATGCATCTGGCCGCGGAAAGCCATGTGGACCGTTCGATCGACGGACCGGGCGCATTCATTGACACCAACGTCACCGGCACCTTCAACCTGCTTGAGGCCGCGCGTGCCTATTGGCTTGCGCGGGGCCGCCCTGCGGGGTTTCGCTTTCACCACATCTCGACCGATGAGGTTTACGGCTCGCTTGGTGCGGCTGGAAAATTTACCGAAGACACGCCCTATGATCCGCGGTCGCCCTATTCCGCGTCAAAGGCAGCGTCGGACCATTTGGTGCGCGCTTGGGGTGAAACCTATGGCCTGCCGGTATTGGTGACGAATTGTTCCAACAATTACGGGCCGTTCCACTTTCCTGAAAAACTGATCCCCGTCGTCATATTGAAGGCACTTGCCGGGCAACCGATCCCGGTTTACGGCGACGGATCGAATGTGCGCGACTGGCTGTTTGTCGAAGATCATGCCGATGCGCTGCTGACCGTGCTGGCGCGCGGCCAGGTCGGGCGCACCTACAACATCGGCGGCGAGAATGAGGCCCGCAACATCGACCTTGTCCGTCTGATCTGCACAACACTGGACCGCCTTCACCCCCAAACCGCGCCGCATGACCGGCTGATCACCTTTGTGACGGACCGTCCCGGCCATGACCAACGCTATGCCATCGACCCCACCCGCATCCGCACGGAACTGGGCTGGCGCCCGTCGGTGACGCTGGAACAGGGAATTGCCCAAACCGTCGCGTGGTATCTGAAAAATGAGGCATGGTGGCGCCCGTTGCTGGCGCGCGATGGCGTCGGCAACCGGCTTGGCGTGGCGTCATGAGCATTCTGGTGTTTGGTCAAACCGGGCAAGTCGCACAGGAACTGCGCCGCCTTGCCCCCAATGCCCGATTTCTGGGGCGCGCCGAGGCTGATCTGACCGCCCCCGACACCTGCGCCCGCGCCGTGGCCGAAAGCGGCGCGCGTCTGATCATCAACGCCGCCGCCTACACCGCCGTAGACCGCGCCGAGGAAGACGAACCCACCGCCCATCTGGTCAACGCTGCCGCCCCCACGGCTATGGCGAAGGCCGCAGCCGCGACCGGGGCCGTATTCTTGCACATATCAACGGATTACGTCTTTGATGGCTCGGGCGCGGCGCCTTGGGCTGTCGATGCACCCACCGGGCCGTTAGGTGCCTATGGGCGCACAAAGCTTGCCGGTGAACGGGGCGTGCGGGATGCGGGCGGGCGGCACGGTATCTTGCGCACCTCATGGGTGTTTTCCGCCCATGGTGCCAATTTCGTAAAAACCATGCTGCGTCTTTCGGAAAACCGCTCGCAGCTTTCGATTGTTGCCGATCAGATCGGCGGCCCCACACCCGCCCGTGCCGTTGCCCAGAGCTTGCTGGAAATGGGCGCGGCAATGGTTGACGGGCGTGGAAAGCCGGGCATTTGGCACTATGCGGGTACCCCCGACGTATCATGGGCAGATTTCGCCCGAACTATTTTTTCCCAGGCAGGACGACAGGTTGACGTGATTGATATTCCCACCTCCGACTACCCCACACCCGCCCGCCGCCCGCTGAATTCGCGGCTTGATTGCCGCGCGCTGGATCAGGTGTTTGGCATCGCGCGCCCGGATTGGCGGCTGGGGCTGGCCGAGGTTTTGCAGGAATTGGAAGGAAACTGAGATGCAGCGCAAAGGTATCATTCTGGCGGGCGGCTCTGGGACGCGGCTTTATCCGATCACGCTGGGCATCTCAAAACAGCTTTTGCCGATCTATGACAAGCCGATGATCTACTACCCGATTTCGGTGCTGATGCTGGCCGGTATCCGCGATATTGCGATCATTACCACCCCCGACGACCAGTTGCAGTTTCAGCGCCTTCTGGGCGATGGCAGCCAATGGGGGTTGCGGTTTACCTGGATCGTGCAGGCTTCGCCCGACGGGTTGGCGCAGGCGTACCTTTTGGCCGAAGACTTTCTGGCCGGTGCACCCTCGGCCATGGTGCTGGGCGACAATATTTTCTTCGGGCAGGGCCTGTCAGATCTGCTGGCGCGTGCGGATGCCAAGGCAACAGGCGGCACGGTGTTTGGCTACCGCGTGTCTGACCCGGAACGCTATGGGGTGGTGGACTTTGATCCCAGCGGCCGCGCCCGCGCGATTGTCGAAAAGCCCCCGGTGCCGCCCTCACATTACGCCGTGACGGGCCTCTATTTTCTTGACGGCACCGCGTCCACCCGCGCGCGCCAGGTCCGCCCCTCGGCGCGCGGCGAGCTAGAGATCACGACCCTTCTGGAAATGTATCTAAACGAAGATGCCCTGTCGGTTGAACGTATGGGCCGCGGCTATGCCTGGCTGGATACCGGCACCCATGCAAGCCTTCTTGATGCCGGAAACTTCGTGCGCACCTTGGAGCAGCGCCAGGGTTTGCAGACCGGTTGCCCCGAGGAAATCGCCTTTGAACTGGGCTGGATCACCCGCGCCGAGCTGGAGGCGCAGGCTGAACGCTATAGAAAAAACGACTATGGTGCCTATCTTTTGCGCCTTTGACGCGGGGGCAACCCGATGCCTGCGTCAACGCGCCGCCGACAGTCCCTGCACCGCGTCATCGGCCATTGCATGTGGCCAATAGCCGATCTGGCGCAGGTGGATGTTGCCCGCCGCCGCCAGCAATCCGCCGGGTTGCAGCACCGAATAGCTGCCCGCAGGCGACACCCCGGTATGAGTTTGCGCTGCACTGCCGTTCAGGCTGGCCGCAATCCGACTTTGATCATAGCTGAGTGCGATACGCGCCACTGAAAATTCCGGCGCGCTGCCTAAGGCAATCTGCGCCTCGCCAACACCTTGGCACATTGAAACCGCCTCTAGCGCACCGTCGCCCGCTTGGGCGAACCGTACCCCAAGGGTATTTCCGCCCGGCAAGCCGTCATTCAGGGACCAAAGATACCGCCCAGCCGTGCCGCGTCGCAGCGTTGCTTCCAGCAACAGGGTTCCGGCGGTAGGGTTGAACCACTCGCCCAAAGCGATAGTGGCCTTGTCAGCCGCGCGCGTGGCTGTTGTTGCTGCGGTCGGGATGTAGGACGACGCCGCCCGCCCCGCCTCCAACTGCGCGCCCCAAAGATACGCCCCCGAAACACCATCGCCCGCATACATCGCCGGACCTTCAAGGACGTTGATCAAGACCTGCGCGTTGTTGCTGTTGCCAACCGTTCTTACCGACAGCCCGCAGCGAAACCACCCATCCCCGCTAGGCTCCATCTGCGCACCAATCAGCGTGCTTCCCGAGGGCGACACCGCAACCCCCGCCTCCAGGTCAAACCGACAAGCCGCGTTCCAGGCACCCGAGCCATCAAACAACGTGACATAGACATTACGCCCCGCACCTTTGGCAAAAAACGACGCCGTATAGGCATTACCCGCCTCGATCGCCAGTCCGAACTGTTTGACCCGGTGGTGGCCGAACGTGGCGGTGTCCAGAATCTTGTCTGCGCTTAGCGTGCCATCGGGTGCAACTGCGGCATTGGCCTGCACCGTCACGTTGTCCTTGGCCCATCCGGGGTTGTCGATTTCGTGCGACCACGTCAGCGTATTGCTGCGGGCATCCTCGATCAACAGCCCAAGCGAGGCCCCGCTGACCGGATGATGATCGAACCGTGGGCTATCAGGCCCAGCCCCCGTCACCTGTCCCCGGTCATCAACACACCCCCCCACCGAGGCCCGGGTAAAGCCGTGCAGCGCCGCGAAATCAGTCGCTGATTTGACCCCAAAACGCCCCTCAACATAATCCGCCAGCAAAACTGGCGAACTGCCCCCCACCCGATACCCCGCGCGCCAGGACCGACGCGGGCGCATTGCTCTGGCGCAGGCGCTGAACTGCGCCGTGACCATCATGCCAACACCATCGCATGAATCCCCGACGCCGTGGTGCCAGTCTGTTTCACTCGCGTCACCCCTACCGGCAGCAGGAAAAAGTCATCGACATTCACCACCCGTTCCTGACCGCCAACGGTAACGATCCTTAGCGCCCCGGCGGTTTCAATGAACAGCGCGATCGCCGTTGTCGCAAGGTCGGTGGCGTCATTCGGAATGACTGGCACAATATCGGTGGCAGGGCCGTTCAAGGAAGGGGCGCGGGATTTGAAAGGATTGCTCATCTGGTTTCCTCATTTTCGACATAGGGCCTACCCGGCCTGGCATAGTGGACCGGGTTGGAACTCGTCCGAGAATGTCCACCCTCAGGGTTGAAAAGTGACTAGCGTATAGATTGATGCGGTAAGCGGTTATTAATACTTTTTATTAGGGAAAAACTGGATTAACAAAACTCTACCTAAGGGAGAGTTGACTTGTCGTATCTGCGCATTTTCCCACTATGCACACCGCTACTGTTTTTATCTGCTTGCGCCGGGGGGTTCGTCTCTTTTCCTGTCGAGGAGCAGGCGCAAAAATCGCTTGCGGAAAATGTGACGATCATCCGCCTTGATGCCACCAATATCGCCAGCTTCAGCTCTCCGGCGGCGGGCCATGCCGTCAGTTCGCTTCCGGCAGGCAGGGGCTGGGATTACCGCGTTGGCACCGGTGATACGCTTAGCGTGATCGTCTTTGACCATCCCGAACTGACCCTTCCCGCCGGGGAAAAGCGCAGCGCTGCGGAAAGCGGCTTTCGCGTGCAGGCCGATGGCACGTTCTTTTATCCCTTCATCGGTCAGGTCGCCGCCCGTGGTCTTCCCCCCGAAACGATCCGCGCCGATCTGACCACCCGTCTGGCCGACTACATTCCAAACCCTCAAATCGAAGTCCGCGTGGCCGAGTTCAATTCGCAAAGCGTGGTGGTCGCGGGCGAGGTCGCAACCCCGAACCGCCAGAACCTGACCACCGTTCCCCTGACCCTGATCGAAGCGATCAACGCCGCCGGTGGCCTGCGCGAAAGCGCCGACACCCGGCGGGTAACCGTGCAGCGTGCTGGCCGCCCGCACAATGTTGACCTTGAGGGGTTTTTGGTGGGGCAGGTGCCACACAATAACCCAACCCTGCGCAACGGCGATGTCGTCAACGTCCCGCGCCGCACTGCCCAAGAGGCGTATCTGTTGGGCCAGATCGACAAGCCCGACGTGATCGACCTGTCGCTTGAACCAATTTCGCTGACTCAGGCCATCACCCGTTCCGGCGGGCTGGATGAGAAACGTGCCGATACCCGCGGCATCTTTGTGTTCCGCCTGCTTGAGGGCCGGATCACCGTGTTTCAGCTTGAAACCGGCTCTCCGACCGGGCTCTTGATCGGTACCCGCTTTGCGTTGGAGCCGCGCGACGTGGTTTATGTCGTGCGATCGCCTCTGGCCCGCTGGAATGATGTCATCAGCGGGTTGCTTCCCACCATCAACGCGTTGGTGGTCGGTGATAGCGTGAAGGATTGAGCGGGTTGAAATCATGATCGAACATGTGCTTGTCGTCTGCGTCGGAAATATCTGCCGCTCGCCCTTGGGGGAACGTCTTATTGCGGCAGCAATTCCGCAGGTGACGGTTTCGTCGGCTGGCCTGTCGGCTTTGGTTGGTCAACCTGCCGATCCGGTCAGCCTTGCCACCGCCACCCGCCACGGGGTTGATCTTGCGCATCATTCGGCGCGTCAATTCACCCCCGCGCTTGGCGCCGCGCAAGACCTGATCCTCGTGATGGAACCACGCCACAAACAAGAGATCGCCCGCCAGTCGCCGCAGCTTTCCGGCCGGGTCATGCTGTTTGACCACTGGACCGGTGCGCGCGGCATAGCCGACCCCTACCGGCGCTCGCCCCAGTTTCACGAGGCTATTTTTCAGCAGATATCTGACGCCGCCGACGCGTGGGCCATCCGATTGGGGCGTGGTGAGGTCCGCGGATGATACACCAACGCCCCCCGCAACCTGACGTGGAAGACGAAGTTGACCTTGCTCTGATGGCCGCCAATCTGTGGAAGGGTAAACACTGGATTGCCCTTTCCACCGGCCTTGCGCTGGCGGTCGGGGTGCTGGTGGCGGTGCTGGCCGCGCCCACCTACAAGGCCGACGCGCTTTTGCAACTGGAAGAGCGCAGCGGCATCCTTGCTCTGCCTACGGAAATGAGCGATCTGCTTAGCAACGATCCCCGCACCATCACGGAAATAGAGATCCTGCGCTCTCGCTTCATTCTGGGGCAGGTCATTGCCGCGGAACATCTGGATTGGGAAATCACCCCCCGAACCGCGCCGCTGATCGGGTCGGTGTTGATGCGCTTTGATCTGCCGGTGCCGCAACTGGGCCTACTGCGCCAATACGCACGGGCGGGTGAAATGGTCGGCATTGATTTTCTGCAAGTGCCCCCCGACTGGGTAGAAAAACCCATCGCCCTTGCCGTGTCTGGCCCCCAAAACGCCACCCTTCGCACGCCGGATGGGGTGACACATGACCTTCAGGTGGGGGCCATGCTGCGCCTTGAGGATCACGGCTTTGCCATTCGTATCGGGGCGATCAGCGCCCCGCCCGGCCGGGTTTATGACATCACCCAACGCGACGTGAAGCGGCTGATAAAGGAACTGCGCGACGCGCTATCCGTGTCTGAAAGGGGGCGGCAGTCGGGCATGTTGGATATTCAGTTCGCCGCGACCGACCCCGAACAGGCCCGCCGCATCCTTGCCGCCGTGACCGAGGCATACCTGCGCCAAAATATCTCTCGCTCGGCCGCCGAGGCTGAAAGCAGCCTGACCTTCATCGAAAATCAACTGGTCGAGGCCCGCGCCAGCGTCGATACCGCCGAGGCCAACCTGAACCGCTATAAACAACAGCAGATGTCCGTCGATCTCAGCTTTGAAACTGCCAGCCTCTTGGAACAGATCAGTACGCTTGAGGCCGATCTGCGCCGGTTGCAGAACGAAGAAGACAAGGTGCGCCAACTCTACACCACCAACCACCCCACCTATCAGCAACTATTGACCCAACGCGCGCGACTAGAGGCAAAACTTGCCGATTTGCGCGGCGAAGTTGCCCAGCTTCCCGCCACTCAGCGTGATATCCTGAACCTGACCCGTGATTTTGAACTGACACAGGAAATCTACACCCAGCTTTTGACCCGCGCCCAAGAGGTCCGCGTGCTAAAGGCCTCTACCATCGGCAATGTGCGGATCATCGACTTTGCCCAGACCGCCAGCCGCCCCGTCGCCCCACAAAAGGGGCTGATCATTGTGCTATCGGGTGTGTTGGGGCTGCTTGCGGGGCTGTTGTTCGTGCTGATGAACGGTTGGATGCGCAAGGGCATCCAAGGTGCCGAAGATTTGGAAAAATTGGGAATTTCCGTTTTTGCAACGCTCAACTACTCTGCCGATGGTGATTTACAAAACGCCCGTGGCGGTGACACACCCCTGATCTCGCTGACCACCCCCACCAATATTACCGTCGAGGCGCTTCGCTCGCTGCGCACAAGCCTGCATTTTGGCATGCTGGATGCTACCACCCGCTCTTTGGCGATCACCAGCACCGCGCCGGGTGCGGGAAAGTCATTCACCTGTGCCAATCTTGCGGTCGTTTCGGCGCAAGCGGGGCAAAAGGTCTGTCTGATAGATTGCGATCTGCGCCGCGGTCAACTGCGCAAGTATTTTGGCGTGCCAAAGGGCAACCCCGGCCTGTCGGAAATCCTTTCCGGCCAATGCACGCTGGATGAGGCGCTGATAGAGGGCCCGGTGCCGGGACTTTACTTTCTGCCGGCCGGACGCATTCCGCCGAACCCGTCCGAGCTGTTGATGCGCAATTCCCTGCCTGATCTGATCGCAGATCTTGACCGCGAGTTTGACCTGACCCTGCTTGATTGCCCGCCGGTTCTGGCGGTGACGGACCCGGTCATCATTTCGCGTGTAGCGGGGGCCACAATTGCAGTCATTCGCTATGACGTGACGCCCGTGGGCGAAATCACCGCGCTGATGAATACCTTCAAGGCATCGAGTGTGCGCCCGATTGGGGCTGTTCTGAACGGCTTTGACCCTAAACGTGCCAAGGCGGGCTATTCCTATAGCTACAGCTACAATACCCGCTACGATTATTCGAAAAAGTCCTGATCCGCGCAGTTTAATCCCGCTAAAGGATATAGATTTTCGGGTTTGTGCTATTGGTGTCATGCCTGCGTTTTCCTGTTATGCAGGGAAGCACCGGATATTTACCGGCGCTGGCGCGCCCTTTCGGTGCGGCACGTTTCTTGGGGTAAGCGGGCCATGCGGGTTGCCGCAATTTGATCTTTCAGGTCTGCCGCCGTTTGGCGCCAAGTTGTGTCTTCGCCCAGGCAAAACCCATCTGCACCGCCAAACCACCCGCCAACAGTAGGCTATCCTCAACAATGCTGCGCTCGGCCACCTGTTTCACCGCTTGCAACAATATTGACAGGATCGTGCCCAGTGCAAAGACCGGTAGCGCATTTTTCCCCATCAGCACCACGGGCTGCACAATCCGTGATGCTGAAATCCGCCGCACGATGGCCGGTACCGAAAGCACATAAGCCAGCGCTAGAATATGCAAAAGCCGGGGCAAACTGACAAATGTCTTGTCAAAGCCGACAATATAGAATGGAAAGCCGGCGTCGCGCAGTTGGCCCATCATGCGCCCCAGCACCTTGCCGGCAATCGGCACCCTGATCCAGACCAAAGACAGCACTAAAAACCCTGCCGTCAACGCCACCAGCCACCAGCGCACCGGTACAAACCGCTTCCCTTGCTTTGAGGCAACGCCGATCAACAAACCGATGCAAAATATTATCTGCCATGAGAATGGGTTGAAAAACCATCCGCCGGGTGTGGGAAAGTTGGGCAGGTTCACCCGGAACTGGGCGGCCCCCCACCAGATAAGCACCGAAAGGACAACCAGCGCCATCGGTCGCCACAGCGCAACCTGCAAGAACAGCGGTGTGGCCAGCAGCAGCGCCATATACATCGGCAAGATGTTCACATACCCCAACTGATGGCCCAGCGTTGTGATCCCGATCAGGAACTCCAGCGGGGTGCGGGTCAACGTCTGAAAGTTGTTCCGCGTCAGCATCGGCGCGGCATCCCACCACAGGGCCGCCGCCGCAACAATCGCGATGGCGCACATCGCCGTCATCAGATGCACCAGATAAAGCAGCCAGGCCCGGTTCCATAACCGTGACACTGTCGGCCAGCGTGGCGATTGCCGCATGCCATTGGAATAGGCCAATCCGGCCGCTGCCCCGGACATCAGCACAAAACCTTCGGCCGCATCGGTAAAACCGAAATTGCGGTTGGTGAAGTGTTCGAAAACGGTGCCCGGAACATGGTTGATAAAGATCATCACCAACGCCAGGCCGCGAAAGAAATCAAGCCTTGGGTCGCGCCCGGTAAGGGCACGGGGCGCCGTAAGCGGCAGGGGGTCAGACATTGGATACTACCGCCTCGGGGTTGGGGGTCTTGGGGCTGGCGGTGTCAGGTAATTGGGCCCAGCGTGCCAGAACCTTGTCTTGCAACACCATGACCGGGGCCGGGGTATATTCCGTCGGAACCCCCAAAAGCCGTGATTTGCTGTCTTGCGATGACCAGAAAATAATAAGCGGTGCCAGTACCATCGGAATCCCAACCGGCAGCAACCACAACAGCAGCATGGGTGCAAAGGCCCATGTGGCGGCCAGGCCGCCCAGCCCGGTTGTTACGATCCAATGGCTTGCGGCCCAGGCCTCGGTCAACCCCAACCGCCCATCGCCCCTGTTGTTGGTGGGCCAGCCGCCATCGCGGCCTATCAGCACCTGAAACACTGACCGCGTCGTAAACAGCAGCAATATCGGTGCCGTGATGGATGAAAATACCAGCTCTCCCAGCGTCGATAAAGACGCAAGCCCCGCACCGCCAAAGCCGCGCGCCCGCCCGTCCAGCGCCGCTTTCAGCGCCACCAGCAGCTTGGGCAACAGCAGCAGACCGAAAACCCCGATGGCAAGCCCGATCGCCTTTGACGCTTCGTTGCGCGGAAAAACCGGGAAGGGCCAGTAGGGTTCCGGGAAATAGTCCAGCGGTGGCGCAAACAGCGGTGCCGCGATAGAGGCCAATAAGAACCCTAGCCAAAACAGCGGCGCGATATAGGCCATGATCCCGAGGGCAAAGACAAAGCGGCTCCATCTTTTCAGGCCGGGGGCGGTGATGATCTTGCTGTGTTGCAGATTGCCCTGGCACCAACGCCGATCGCGTTTGGCGTGGTCGACGATGTTTTCGGGGCCTTCTTCATAACTGCCGCCCAGGTCGTCATCCAGCCGTACGACCCAACCACCCCGCGCCAGCAACGCGGCTTCAACATAGTCATGGCTCATGATGTGGCCACCGAAGGGCGGCTTGCCGGAAAGCTGAGGCAGGCCACAGCATTGCGCAAAGGCCGAAATACGCACCAGCGCATTGTGCCCCCAAAACGGGCCGGTTTCCCCCTGCACCATCGCCAGGCCGCGCGCAAATACCGGCGAAAAGAAACTGGCCGAAAACTGCATTGCCCGGCCAAAGCGTGACCGTGCGCGAATGATCCGGGGCAGGGTTTGCAGCAGCCCCAGCCGGGGTTCGGCCTGCATCCGGCGGACCATCTCCAGGATAGTGGTCCCTTCCATGATGCTGTCAGCATCAAGGATCAGCGCAAAATCATAGGCGGCACCGGACCGCTGAATGAAATCCTCGACGTTTCCGGCCTTTTTGCCGCTATTATTGCTGCGACGACGGTAGAAAAATCGGCCGATACCCGCGCAATCCTGCACCAGCCGCGCAAACCATTGCGCCTCGCGCTGGGCGATCATCTCATTTCGGGTGTCCGATAGCACCGCAAAGTGGAAATTTGCGCCAAAGCCGGTTGCCCTCAATGAGGCGTCCATTGCCGCAATCCGTGAAAAGGTCTCGACGGGGTCTTCGTTATAGACCGGGACAAGGATCGCGGTGCGCGTGGTGATCAGGCTGGCTTGCCGGGCGCGTGGGGGTGCTTTGGCGCGGGTGGTCAGCCCCATCAACCCGCCCACCGCCCCCCAGGCCAGCCAAAGCGTTGAAATCAGAATCAGGGCAGCGCGCACCAGATCAAGCGCATCCAGCCCGTCCGCCGCGCCGAACTGAACAAACAGAAAAAAAGCGGTCGTACCAGCCAGCAGGCTTAAGATGATCGCACTTAGCCGAAGGCGGGCCAAACGGCCGCTGCGCCCCGCCGAGGCCGTTGTCATGGATCAGTTCCCTGCACCGGGGGTTGCCGCGTCAGACCGATGTGTAGCCCCAAGACCAAACCAATAGCCCTTGGGCAATTGCAAGACTTGCCGTGGCATTGCCAGTGGCGCATCGGGCAGGGCGTAAAGATCGTCAATCAGTGTGGACCCATCGCGCGCGGCTGTGGCCGGGTTAAGGGTGTTATTATTCAGCATTGTCATGTTCATGACCTGATCCATTGATATAGCCAATTCTCCGAGAGCTTTTGCCCATAACCAGCGATATGGGCCGCAAGTTCCACGGTGTCGCCTTTTCCTTCGGCCGCCACGTCCAGCACCAAACGCCAGATACCGCCCGTAATCAAAGAAAGCGTCTGGGTGACAATGGTGCCGCCGGTGATGGATGTTATCGCCTTTATATCGGAATCGGCGGGTAGTTTCGCCATGATTCCACCCGCAAAGTCGATCACGAATTTGCGGGTTCCATCAACATTGCCTACGCCGGAAACCCCGCCTGCCCCGGCCCATGTCTCCAAAACCTCGGCGCGGGTTTGTTGCGGGTCAGAGGGCAGGTCGCCCCACTGCAGAATATATGAATACTCGCGCGACTCGCCGGCCTTTACCGCCCCTTCGGGCACCCAAAAGGCAACGATATTGTCGTTGACCTCAAGGTCGCTGGGAATTTCGACCAGCCGAACCACGCCTTTGCCCCAATCGCCTACAGGCGTTACCATTGCCGAAGGGCGGCGTTCGTAATGGGCACTTGCATCCTGGTAATGGTCAAATTCGCGGTCACGCTGCATCAGGCCAAACCCACGCGGCGATTCCTCGGTGAAATAGGAACTGGCCAGCCGTGGCGGGTTGGCCAGTGGCCGCCACAACCGGTCGCCATCGCGCCGGATGATCTGCAGGCCGTCGCTGTCGTGTACATTGGGGCGAAAATCGTCAAACTGGGCGCGGTTACGGTCTGCGAACAGGAACATCGAGGTTAGCGGTGCCACCCCCAGTTGCGCAATATCACCCCGAAAATATAGCCGCGCCGTCACGGCCATTTCAGTGTCGGCGCCCGGCGTGATGACAAAACGGTAGGCCCCGGTTACCGATGGGCTTTCCAGTGTGGCGTAAAGCGTGATCTCGCGGGCGCCGGGCGCGGGGCGTTCCATGTAGAACCGGGAAAACCGCGGAAATTCCTCGGCCTGGTCCAACCCGGTGTTGATTGCCAGCCCACGCGCAGACAGCCCATAGGCACTGCCCCGGCCCAATGCGCGAAAATAGCTTGCCCCAACAAAAGCCACCAGTTCGTCGTGGATGTCGGGACGGTTAAGAGGCACATGCAGCCGGAACCCAGCCACGCCGGGCAATTGTGCATGGGGCGGTACCCGTTCCATGATCTGGCGCTGATAGATGAAGTCATCGGTGCCAAAACCCATTTTCTGGGCCTGACCGTCAACCACCTCATACATCAATACCGGCTCTTTGAAGAGCCACCCCATGTGAAACGCCTGAAGCTCAAAGAAGTTGTCTTTTTCGTCGGCCCAACGTGCCCGTTCTGGGTTGAAACGTATCAGCCGATAGTCGTCATAGGTCAGGTTATCCAGAAAACCACCGCCTGCCGGTGCGGCTTTATAGGGCTGTGTCGCCAACGCCTGCATCTCTTCGCCAAGCAAATCGAATGAGAATTGTTGCGCCGTTGCCGGCATATCGACCGACGCCGGGGGGGGGCTGGTTTCTTCGGCATGGCCCATGCGTGGCAACGCCGTTCCCGTCATCAGCAGTGCCGTTGCGGGAAGCGCGCCAAGCAGATGGCGCCGGGTCAGAAAGTGGCCTTTGTCGGGCGAACGGGAATGCATGGATATGTGTTCTTTGTCAGACAGTTCTGGCGTTGGTCGCCGTGATATCACCAGCGCTTCCATTGCCGTAGAGCCTGCATAATAGCAAGCGGGCTTTGCGCAAGACCGTGTGAGTTGCGTGTTCTGATGCCGGTTTCAGCCGCAACCTGCTGTTGTTTGGGGAAATAGTGGCGGGAAACTGCCTATTTTGCAGGCATCACCCGTTGTTGTTGCCCGCAAAGCCAGGGCGAAGGGTGTCATCGGGCGGTTTTCGGCCCTCAAAATGGCAAAGAGAATCGCCATCAGGGACCGTCAAACCCCGTAAGGCCTGATCGCGGCCTTTCCAGTCTGACTGTCCCTGACGCAAGCGCCACGATTGACCCCCAAGCCGCGGGGATCAGGTATTTCAGATCAAACCCGCATGGCGCATGGCCGCGTCAATCTGTGCCTTGGTCGTATCCAAAAGCGGGGTTAGCGGCAGCCGCACGGTCTCGGTGCAGCGCCCCAGCTTGGAAACGGCATATTTCGCCCCCGCCACTCCCGGCTCGATGAAGATCGCGGTGTGCAGCGGCATCAGCTTGTCTTGATACTCAAGCGCCGTGGCGTAATCGCCGCGCAAGGTGGCCTCTTGGAACTTTGCGCACAGATGCGGTGCCACGTTCGCCGCCACCGATATGCAACCAACCCCGCCGTGCGCATTAAAGCCCAACGCAGTGGCGTCTTCGCCTGAAAGCTGAATGAAATCATGGCCGCAGGCCTGGCGTTGCAGGCTGACACGCTCAATCTTGCCGGTGGCGTCCTTGACCCCCACAATCCGCGGCAGTTTGGCCAGTTCGGCCATCGTTTCGGGCGCCATGTCCACGACCGAACGACCGGGGATATTGTAGATGATGATTGGCAGGCTGCTTGCGTCATGCATGGCTTTGAAATGCGCCACCATCCCGCGTTGGGTGGGTTTGTTATAGTAGGGCGTCACTACCAGTGCCGCATCGGCCCCCACAGATTGCGCGTGCCGGATCAGGTTGATCCCCTCTGCTGTCGCGTTGGAACCGGCCCCCGCAATTACCGGGATACGGCCATCGGCGGCTTTGACCACCTCAGAAATGACCTGCATATGTTCATCATGGCTAAGTGTTGGGCTTTCGCCGGTGGTGCCAACCGGAACAAGCCCATGGCTGCCCTCGGCAATATGCCATTCAACCAGTTTCCTGAGCGCGTCCAGATCCAGCGCGCCGTCTGGTTTGAACGGCGTGACCAAGGCTGGGATGGACCCTTTGAACATGACACGCTCCTATGTTGAGATGGGCGGATTCGCCCCGTTAAAGGTGCGCCGGACCCTAGACGAGGCCTGCGCGCTTGCCAAGTTTGTGTATTGCACAAATATGGAAGGAAAGGCAGGAAGGGAAAAACAGGTCGTGATCCTTGCCAAATATGCGTGATTTTACCAAAGCCGGGCTGTGGGCCGTGGTGCTTTCGGTGGCCGTTTGCGCCGCCTACCCCGTGCGCGCCGATGATCCGGTGGCGCTAAGACAGGCGCTTGCCGCCGTTGGGGCCAAGGATTGGCCTGGCGCGCTGCAACAGGCGCGGGCCTCCGGGCCGCTGGCGTTTGATATTGTCGAATGGCACCGTCTGCGTGCCGGGCAGGGCAGCTTTGCCGATTACGCCGATTTTTCCACCCGCCGCGCCGATTGGCCGGGGATGGCGCTGTTAAGGCGGCGGGGTGAGGCCAACTTGTCCGAGGCCACACCGGGCCAGATCGTGACCTATTTTGCCGCGAACGCGCCCCTGACGGCGGCAGGTGCAATGGCCCTGATTGATGCGCATCTGGCGCAGGGCGACACGGCCAAGGCGCAAAAGGTGGCCGCCGCCGCTTGGCGTGGGCTGGATCTGTCGGCCGAGGAAGAGGCCGCGTTTCTGACCCGTTTCCCCACCCTTCTGGCCGATCACCACGGCGGCCGCATCGCCTGGCTTTTGGACCGGGGCGAGGCGACCGCGGCCAAACGGTTACTGGCCCTTGCTACCCCCGGCACCCGCGCTGTGGCTGCGGCGCGCATTGCCTTGCAATTGGGAACGGGGGGCGTTGATGCGCTGATAGCGGCGGTGCCGGAACGGATGGCGGGTTCGGCCGGGCTTGCACGCGACCGGGCCACCTGGCGCGGCCGCAACGGCGCCGAGGATAGCGCCGCAGACCTGCTGTTAGAGCGTTCCACCGCGGCCGATGCGCTGGGTGAACCCGCGCTTTGGGCCCGGCTGCGCGCCAATCTGGCGCGGCGCGACCTTAGGATGGGCGAGTTTCGCCGCGCCTATAAACTGGCGGCGCGTCATCACCTCAAGGCCGGGGCCGATTATGCTGATCTGGAATGGCTGGCGGGCTACGCCGCGCTGCGGCTGAACGATGCCCCCACCGCGCTGCTGCATTTTCGCCATCTGGGCGATGCGGTGTCCAGCCCGATCAGCCTGTCGCGGGCGGGCTATTGGCAGGGCCGCGCGCTGGATGACATCGGCAATGCCGCCGAGGCACAGGCGGCCTATGCCAGTGCTGCGCGCTATCAGACCACGTTCTATGGCCTGCTGGCGGCGGAACGGATCGCCGCCCCGATGGACCCCCAGCTTATCGGCCAAGACCCGCTGCCCGACTGGCGCGGAGCCGCTTTTGCCGGGGATTCGCGCTTTCAGGCCGCTGTTTTGCTGCATGGCGCCGGCCGAATTGACCTGACCGAGCGGTTTTTGCTGCAACTGTCCGAAGGTATGGGCACGGATGATATTGCCCGCCTTGCCCGGCTGGCACTGGACTGGAACGATGCGCATCTGGCGCTGATGTTGGCCAAGAAGGCGGCGGAACAGGGCGTCGTGCTGACCCCGGCCTATCTGCCGCTGTCGGGGCTGGAGACCACGCATCTGGGCGTTCCGACAGAGCTTGCCTTGTCGATCGCGCGGCGCGAAAGCGAATTTGATCCGGTGGTCGTATCAGGCGCGGGCGCGCGGGGGCTGATGCAGGTGATGCCGGGCACTGCCAAGATGATGGCCGAAAAGCTGGGGATCGGCTATGAGCTTGCCCGTCTGACCTCGGATCCCGCCTATAATGCGCAGCTTGGGGCCGCGTATCTTGCGACCTTGCGCGACGAATTCGGGCCCTCGCCGGTGCTGGTGGCGGCGGGGTATAACGCCGGGCCGGGGCGGCCGCGCCGCTGGATGGCGGAACAGGGCGACCCGCGTGCCGAAGGTGTGGATGTGGTCGACTGGATCGAGATGATCCCCTTTTCCGAAACCCGCAACTATGTGATGCGGGTATCGGAATGTCTGCCGGGCTACCGCGCGCGGCTGAGCGGAAAACTGTCTCCGATACGCTTTACTGAGGAGCTGAAGGGACGCTGACCCCTTTGACCCGCGCCCGCCACAGCGTGAACAGGCCCGCCCCCACCACAACCACGGTGCCCAAGGCGACATTGGGGCGCAACACCTCGCCAAAGATGGTGATACCCAGAACGGTCACGAAAACCAGCTGCAAATAGGCAAAGGGTTGCAGTGCCGATGCCTCGGCCTCTTCGTAAGCGCGGATCAAGAACCAGTGGCCGCCGGAACCGGTCAGGCACAACAGGGCCATCCAGCCCCAATCGACTGCCGACATAGGCTGCCAGAACCATACCCCCGCCAGGGTGGCAACGACCGCCCCGATCGTGCCGGTCCAGAAAAACGACACGGTGGCGCTGTCTTTGCGCGCAACATAGCGCGTCAGTAACCCGTAAAGCGCGAACATGAAGGCCGATACCAGCGGAATCAGCGCAGCAGGCGCAAACACCGTAATGCCCGGCTGCAGAATGATCAGCATGCCCACAAAGCCGATGCCGATTGCCGTCCACCGCCGCCAGCCGACCTTTTCACCCAGGACAGGGCCAGACAATGCCGCGATCAGCAGCGGGTAGCAGGCAAAGATCGCGTGGCTTTCGACCAGGCCCAGAATGACAAAGCCCTGAATGATTATCAGAATTTCGGCCACCAACAGCACCGCACGAAGCGCCTGTATGACGGGTTGGCGCGTAGCCATCGCCGCCGGTATGCCGCCCGGTTGCCGCGCGGCCAGTGCCGTGACGAACGCCGCAAAAAACCAAAAGCGGATCATTACCACCATATAAACGTTATATTCCCCGGCCAGATGCCGCGAAATGGCGTCTTGAATGGCAAAGATGAAGCTGGTGGCTACCATCAGCAAAATGCCTTTGCGCAGGTTTTGTTCTTTCATTGCGTGGCCTTCAATTGCCCCTGGCTCATATGGCGTTTGCGGCCGTGCCCCGGCGCGCGGATGACGGAAAAACCCGCATTTGCCAACCCTCGCCGTACGAAGCCGGCGGCGGTATAGGTGGCAAAACTGCCGCCCGGCGCAGTATGGCGGGCGACCTCGGCCATCAGGTCGGGCGACCACAGTTCGGGGTTCTTGGCAGGGGAAAACCCGTCCAGATACCACGCATCGGCATGACTTTGCCATGCAGGTAGCGTGGCGCGTGCATCCCCCATAACGACATCTACCCGCAGCGGGCCAAGGGTAAAGCGGCGCAGACCCGCAGCCCAAGCGTGCAGAAAAGGGTCCGCGCGGGCCCCCACCTCGGGAAAGTTGGCAAGGGCGCGGGCAATGTCGGCGGCGGGCAGGGGAAACGCCTCGAAACTGGTGTAGTGAACGGGGCCGGGCAGCCCGTCACAGGCGATCAGCGTGGCCAGCATGTTCAGCCCGGTGCCAAAGCCCAACTCGGCAATGCGAAAGCCGGGGGCCAGCCGGGCGGGCAGCCCATTTCCGGCCAGAAAGACATGGCGGGTTTCTTCCAATCCATTGGAAACACTGAAATATGGATCATCAAATCTGGTCGAGACGGGGGTCAGCCCATCACGCCACTCAGGGCTGTTTTCGTCAAGGTTGCTATGGTCTTGGGCGTGCATCTGGATTAGTCCCCGGTCGGGCGCAACCATGACGAAGGGGAATGGCATTGGCAACTGCATTTCAGGCAGAGGTAACGGTGCGGGGCGGCGGCGTCTTTGGCCTGTGCTGTGCGTATGAATTGGCGCGCCGGGGCACCCGTGTGCGACTGATTGAGACCACGCGCCTTGGCGCCGGGGCCAGCGGTGGGAATGTTGGTGCGCTGGCGCCTCATGTGCCTGAACTCTGGAATCCGAAAAAACAGTTTCAATTGGAAAGCCTGCTGATGGCGCCCGCCTTTTGGGCCGGGGTGGCGGCCAATGGTGGGCAAGATGCCGGCTATGCGCAAACGGGCCGCATCCAACCTATCGCTGACGCCCAGGCCGTGGCCCGTGCCAAGGCGCGAACGGGTGGCGCCGTTACGCTTTGGCAGGGTAAGGCCGTATGGCGCGTGGCGCCGGTAGAGGAGTTTGGGGTCCTCGCCCCCGCCTCACCAACCGGGTTGCTGGTGCATGACACATTGTCCGCCCGCGCCAATCCGCGCCGCGCGCTTGCAGCACTTGCCGCGGCGCTTGTCGCCTTGGGGGGGCAGATCGTCATCGGTGATGCGGCGGATCAGGGTGCCGTGATCTGGGCCGCCGGTGTGCAGGGGCTGGCCACACTTGGGGCGGGGCTGGGGTGTATGGTGGGCGGCGGTGTAAAAGGGCAATCCGCACTTTTGGCATATGACGCGGGCCCCGTGCCGCAGATTTTTGCGGACGGGTTGCTTATCGTTCCCCAGGCCGATGGAACCGTTGCAATCGGGTCCACCTCAGAGCGTTATTATGCCGACCCAACCAGCACCGATGCGCAACTGGACGATCTGATTTCCCGCGCCCGCGCGCTGTGCCCGGTGCTGGGCGATGCCCCGGTTCTTGACCGCTGGGCCGGTGTTCGCCCGCGCGCCAAGACACGCGCGCCAATGCTGGGCGCATGGCCCGGCCGCCCCGGACACTTTATCGTCAATGGCGGGTTCAAGATCGGCTTTGGCATGGCCCCGAAGGTTGCCGTGACCATGGCCGATCTGGTGTTGCACGGTGAAGATACCATCCCCGACGGCTTTCGCGTGGCGGATAATCTTTAACGCCGCGCGGCTTTGCGCAATCCGGATCAATGGCCAAAGGGCCCTAGCTGACAGATCAATCTACCAGCGCAGCAATGCCTTTTCGTCGCTGTCCTTGGCGGCAACCCAAGTGGTGCCATCGGCGCGAATTTCCTTTTTCCAGAACGGCGCGCGCGATTTCAGATAATCCATCAGGAATTCGGCGGCTTCAAAGGCGTCGGCGCGGTGACGGGCGGCGGTGGCCACCATCATGATCGGTGCCCCAACAGTCAGGCGCCCATAGCGGTGGATCACCCGGCAGTCGGCCAGATGCCAGCGGCCCTCTGCCTCTGCGACGATCTCGGTAATGGCGCGTTCCGTCATTGCGGGATAATGCTCGATTTCGAGCGCGGCCAGATTGCCGCTATCGTCGCGGACCATCCCGGTAAAGGTGACGATCGCCCCCACATCGGCGCGCCCCTTGCCAAAACCGGCAACCTCTGCGGCCAGATCAAAGACCGCCTCTTGAACAGAAACCCTTGCCATGAGGATCAGCCCCCGGTCATCGGCGGAAAGAAGGCCACTTCGCGCACGCCCGCCAGGGGTGCGTCAAAATCAGACAGCTCCTGATCCAGCGCCACACGCAGGGCGCTGACGTCGGCAAAGGCGGCGGCATAGCGGTCTTCGCGCGCGGCCAGTTCAGCGACAAGCGCGGAAACGGTCAACGCCTTTGTTTCCACCCGCTCTTTTGCCAGTCCAACCCGTTCGCGCACCCAGGCAAAATAAAGAACATCAACCATCGGGACGATCCTTCAGATAGGGAAGCGACTTGCGGAAATAATCCCACCCTGTCGCCAGTGTTAGCCCCGCCGCGATCCAGATCAGTACCAGCCCGATCAGCGTGGCCAAAGATGAACAGCCGCGTGTGCCGCAGCTTCGCACCGGGTCCGCCAGCCCTGCACTGACGGCCTCGGCATATTGGGCGGTGGTCATGCCGCGCCGGGCTATACCTTCGAGGTGCTCAAGCCCGGTGCCCAGAAACAGCACCGCTATTGCTACCATCTGGGCGGTGGTTTTCCACTTTGCAAGGTAGGTGACACTTAGCATGCGGGCATCGGCGCCCAGAAACTCGCGCAGGCCAGAAACAAAGACCTCGCGGAACAAGATCACGGTTACTGGTAGAATCAGCCAGGGATTCATGCCCGAATAGCCGGTGATGACGACCAGCGCGATCACTACCATCGCCTTGTCAGCGATTGGGTCCATAGCCGCGCCAAACCGGGTTTCCTGCTTCCAAAGGCGTGCCAGATAGCCGTCAAACCAGTCAGTCACCGCCGCCGTGATGAACAATGTCAATGCAAACCAATCGGCCCATGGTCGATGGAAATACAAGAACATGACCGCCACGCCCGGCGCAGCCACCAGACGAACAATTGTCAGGATATTTGGTATATTCCATCTCATGCAGGGATTCGTAGCTCATTCCGCAAAGGGGGGGTAGTGGATTCTTGGAAAGGTGCATAGGCGCCCCGTCGATCTGTGCGCCTATGCGGGCAGGTCAGCGTGGCAACAGCAGATAATCGCGCGTTTGTGCGCTATAGGCGGCAATTTCCAAACCTCGTGCAAAGGCTGATTGCATCTGCGCGCGCACCCGTAGACGTTCTCCCTGTGCGGTGGCGGGGTCCGTTTGCAGCAAGGCGCCAAAATCTACCGGAATCGCGATGCGTTCGGCCTGCGCCATTTCCTTGGCCGACAGCGGCGGTTGCCCCGCGATAGAGGCGGCCACGTTGGGGCTGTCCAGATGCCAGTCCAGCATCAGCCGGTCAGACGGCACGCCGGCGTTGATGCCTGCCATCACGCCGTAATAGTCGGGCAGATAGGTGTGCGAACGTCCGCCCAACCTGCCCACATTCAGTTGCGCATTGGCGGCGCGTATCGGATCATAGGTCCAGCGCACATGGGTGATACCGCGCGAAAGGCACCAATCGCGCTGATAAAGCTTCAGCCCGGCCCCTAGCCCCATCCCCCGCGCCGCGCCCAGAACCGCCAGCCGATGCGAATGCTGCACCTTCGGGTCACGGGTGGGAAAGGCAAAGACATAGCCCAGCAACTCTGCCCCTTGAAACGCGCCGGCGACCAGACCGCCTTCGGACTGGATCACCATCATCAGATCGGCGGGGTCTTCCTTGTCGCCCTTGCCCCAGACGGCACGTTGCAGCGCCTCGGCCTGATCAAATTCGGCTATTCCTGAAAGGTCACGCAAGATGACGCCGGTCATGGGGCGAAGCTGTCTGTGCCAAGGGTGACATCGTTCAGGAACGCCCAATCCAGATGTACACCGATACCCGGCCCCGGCGGCACCGGCATCAGCCCGCCCGATGCCTCCAGCTTTTCCACCGTGATGTCGCGCGCGAAATAGCGGCTGGCCGAGGACGTATCGCCGGGTTTGCGGAAATTGGGCAGGGTGGACATGTGGATATTCTGCGCCCGGCCAATGCCCGATTCCAGCATGCCGCCGCACCAGACCGGCACCTCGAACGCCGCGCAAAGATCGTGGATGCGCCGCGCCTCCAGATGGCCGCCGACGCGGCCCAGTTTGATGTTGACCACCCGCGTCGCATCCGTTTGCAGCGCCTTGCGGGCATCGGCCACCGACCGGATGCTTTCGTCCAGACACAGCGGCGTTGCCAGCCGCGATTGCAGCACCGCATGGTCGTGAATGTCATCCCAAGCCAGCGGCTGTTCGATGTAATCCAGCCCGAACCCATCCATCTGCCGCAGCATCGCGCTATCGGCCAGCGTGTAGCAGCTATTGGCATCGACGCTTAGATGAATGTCGGGAAAGGCCGCGCGCACCGCCCGCAACAGCGCCAGATCATGCCCGGGCATCACCTTCAGCTTGATCCGCTTATAGCCCTGTTCGTGATGCGCGCGCACCCGGTCCAGCGTTTCTTCAACCGGGCCGATGCCCAGCGATACACCCACCTCGATCTGATCGCCCGCACCGCCCAGCAACCGGCCCAAGGGTAGGTTCAGCGATTTCGCCCATAGGTCCCAAAATGCGGTTTCCACCAAAGCCCGCGTCATCTGATGCCCACGCCAATGCGTCATCACCCGTTCCAAGGCCTGCGGGTTTTCAAAGGCTTGGCCTGTGATCTGCGGCAAGATCGCTTCACGCAGCAGCGCCATGGCCGAGGGGATCGTTTCATCCAGATAATCGGGCTGCGGGTCCATCACGCCCTCGCCATAGCCCTCAAGCCCGCCGCTGCGCAGGATCAGCAGGGGAAAAACCTTGTCATACATGGTCCCGGTCGAGATTGTGAAAGGCGTCAGCAGCGGCAGCCGCACCAGCCGCAGTTCGGCACTGTCGATCCGAAGGGGGGGCATGGGGGGGGAATCGGGCAGGGGGGGCATGGCAGGCTCCGTCTTGGGGTGGGCAAAGCCTAGTGGAAAATGTTTTTCTTGCAAATAGGAATTTATGATAGTTCTCTTGCATGAGTGCTGATTCAAGAACCGGACAGGCGGGCATTTGACCGACGCAACAGAACCCCGTGATCTACGCAGCCGATTGGCCGCCCCGCTCGAAACCGGCTCAAGGGCCGAACGGGCGCTGGCTGGGTATATGTTAAGCAGCCTTAAAAGCCTGCCGTTTGAAACGGCGGCCAGTCTGGCGCAAAAAGTTGGTGTCTCCGAAGCGGCCGTGGGGCGGTTTTGCCGGGCAATCGGCTATCAGCATTTCAAAGACCTCAAAGCTAGCCTTCGCGCCGATTTCGGTGACCACGCCTGGCTGATCGGTGACCGTCTGCGGCAGTTCCATGAACGCTCCGGTGAGGGAAGCGATCAGCAATCGCGCGCGTTGGAACAGGAATTGGCGGCCGTGGTGCAAAACCACGAAACCGCCGCCTCGGCTGTGTTCAGGCGGGCGGCCAGACGGTTGGCGCATCACCCAAAGGTGTTTGTCGCAGGGTTTCAGACCGAACGCGGCCACGCGATGACACTGGCACATGGTTTGCAATACCTGCGCCCCGAGGTGCATCTGGCCGACCTTGCAAGCGGCCATTTCGCGGACGTTCTGTTGTCTGATCCGGGCAGTGCCTGCCTGATCATCGTAGATGGCAGACGCTATTCGCGCCACTCGCCACTATTGGCCGCCAAGGCACGCGAGGCGGGGATTCCGGTCACGCTGATCACTGATCCTTATTGCGACTGGGGCCGCGACCTGGCCGATGAGATGTTCGTGGTCGAGACAGACCTGAACCACTTCTGGGATGCAACCTCGGCGATGTCGGGGTTGATCGGGCTGATGCTGAATGCGGTGTTCAAAGAGCTGGGTCCGCAGGTTGAAGACCGGATGCTGCGCGTCTCTTCTCTTTATGGTGCATTTGTTGGCCATTCAGGGCAAGGCCGGCGCGAATAGGCGCAGCACCTAGCCTTTGGTGTTGAAAAAGTCGTGGATGATCCGCGCCATCGCCTCGGAAATGCCGGGGACGACCTGCAAATCCGGCAGGCCCGCGCGCGATACCGCCTTGGCGCTGCCGAAATGCGCCAAAAGGGCGCGTTTGCGCGCGGCCCCAACACCGGGAATATCATCCAGCGGGGTGGCCGACACTGCCTTGGCCCGTTTCGCCCGGTGCGCGCCGATGGCCCAGCGGTGGGCCTCGTCGCGCAGGCGTTGGATGAAATACAGCACCGGGTCGTTCATTCTTAGCGCAAAGGGGCGCTGGTCGGGGCGGTGGAATTCTTCCTTGCCGTGGTCGCGGTCCACCCCTTTGGCGACGCCGATCATCGGAATGTCTTCGACCCCCAGATCATTCATGATTTCAGCCACCGCCGAGACCTGCCCGGCGCCACCGTCGATCAACAGCAGGTCCGGCCAGCTTTCGGTTTCGCGGTCGGGATCTTCTTTCAGCAGACGCGAAAAGCGGCGGGTCAGCACCTCTTTCATCATGCCAAAGTCATCGCCGGGGGTCAGGTCTTCACCGCGAATGTTGAATTTGCGGTATTGGCCTTTGATGAAACCCTCTGGCCCGGCCACGATCATGCCGCCAACGGCATTGGTGCCTTGGATATGGCTGTTATCGTAAACCTCGATCCGGCGCGGCGGGCCGTCCAGCGCGAAAGCCTCGGCTAGGCCTTCCAGCAGGCGCGACTGCGCCGCCGATTCCGACATACGCCGGGCCAGGCTTTCACGGGCATTGCGCGCCGCGTTTTCAACCAGTTCGGCCTTTTCGCCGCGCATGGGCACGGCCAGGTCCACCTTGCGGCCGGCGCGGTCAGACAAAAGCTGCACCATCAGATCGGCATCCTCGATCGGATGCGACAGAAGGATCAGGCGTGGCGGCGTCTTGTCATCGTAGAACTGACCCAGGAACGCCTCCAGCACCTCGGGGGCCTCGGCGCCGGATCCGGTTTTGGGATAGAAATCGCGGTTGCCCCAGCTTTGGTTTGAACGGATGAAAAACACCTGCACACAGGCCTGACCGCCTTCCATGTGAACCGCTACCACATCCGCCTCGGCCACGCTTTGCGGGTTGATGCCCTGCGGTTGTTGTACCGCGGTCAGCGCCTTGATGCGGTCGCGCAGGGCGGCGGCGCGTTCAAACTCCATCGCGTCCGAAGCGGTGGTCATCTCTCGCGCGAGATCTTGCTGAACCGAGGTTGACTTGCCCTGCAAGAAACGCTGCGCATCCGCCACCAGAACGGCGTAATCGTCCTGACTGATCTTGCCGACGCAGGGGGCGCTACAGCGTTTGATCTGGTAAAGCAGGCAAGGCCGGGTGCGGCTGGAAAACATCGCATCCGAACAGTTGCGCAGCAAAAACACGCGCTGCAACTGGTTCAGCGTACGGTTTACCGCCCCGGCAGACGCGAAGGGGCCGTAATAGTCGCCCTTTTCGGTCTTTGCGCCGCGGTGTTTCTTGATCTGCGGGAAGGCGTGGGTTTTTGATACCAGAATATTGGGAAACGACTTGTCGTCGCGCAACAGCACGTTGTAACGCGGCTTTAGCTGCTTGATCAGATTTTGTTCCAGCAACAGCGCCTCGGTCTCGGTGCGCGTGGTCAGGAACATCATCGAAGCGGTTTCCTGGATCATCCGCTGGATCCGCGCCGAATGACCGGTCACGCGCGCATAGTTTGACACCCGTGCGCGCAAGGCCCGCGCCTTGCCGACGTAAAGCACTTCGGCCTGCGCATTCAGCATCCGGTAGACGCCGGGCGAATGGTCCAGCGACTTCAAATAGGAATGGATCAAGGCATGCCCGGTCAGCGGCAAAGGTTCCGTTGCGTCACCTTTTGGCTGATCCGGGCCAGACTGATTTTCGCTCATCTCAAACTCTCGATTCTCGGGCGTCGCTGCAACCATACGCCTTTGGGCGCAAGTAGAAACCTGTCCACGGAATCTGTGGATAACTCTGTGAAAAACAATTCAGAAGCGCCGAATTTTCCTTGTATTCAGCATCGTTCACCGGATTGCCTGTTTTTTGGGCGATTTCGTAAACGATTGAAATATATATGAAAGTATTTCGACAAATAGCAAGCGATTGAAACCATTGGCAGATTCATGACGGTTTTGTGACCTGTTTCGGCATGGTGGACAAGTTGCCGCACGGCATGAAGTTGAAACCTTATTCAACCCCTAAAACGTCTGGTGTTTTCCAGCCAAGATGTTGTCCACCATCCACGCACAATAGCTGTCCGGTGACGGAATTGGCGTCCAGAAAGTAGCCCAATGCGGCGCAAATCCCCTCGGCGTCGGCGCCGCGTTCAAGAATGGTTGCAGCGCGTTGCCGGGCAAAGTGTTCTGCCGACTGGCGGGCGCCTTGCATGGTGGGGCCGGGGCCGATGGCATTGACCCGAACAGCCGGGGCCAGTGCCTGCGCGGCGGTGCGGGTCAGCGCCCAGAGGCCCATCTTGGCAAGGGTGTAGGTCATGAACTCGGGCGTCGGTTTCAACACCCTTTGATCCAGCATGTTGATAATCAGCGCGCGTGCCAGCGGTTCAGGGTCAGCGCGGTCAGGGTCAGGCGCCTGCGCGGCAAAGGTCTGGGTCAGCACGAAAGGCGCGCGCAGATTGCTTTCCATATGCCGATCCCAGGACAGACGGTTGGCAGATTGCAGGTTGTCATATTCGAATATCGAGGCGTTGTTGATCAGCACCGTGAGCGGTCCGCCCAGTTCCTGCGCGGCGCGCGCGACCAGCGTTTCGGTTTCCGCCTCTATCAGCAGGTCAGCGTGCAGTGCGGCGGCACTGACCCCCAGCGCGCGCGCGGCCTCAACCGTCGCTTTGGCGTCGTCGGCGGAACTGGCGTAGTGGATCGCCACATCATAACCCCGTCCGGCCAGATAGAGTGCCATCGCCCGGCCCAGCCGCTTTGCCCCGCCGGTAATCAGGGCGCGCCCCTTCGTCATGCACCGGCCCCGCTCATCAATGCGACCACATAGGCCGCGTAAAGCCCGACAAACCCAAACCCTACCGTGCGACGGAACGGCAGGTGATAAAAGATGAACGGTGCAATCAGCAGCGTCACGCCCAGCATCACCCACAGATCCAGCCGCAGCATCTGGGCGGGCACCGCCATTGGCCCGACCAGCCCGGCAATGCCGATGATGCACAGAAGGTTGAAGATATTGGACCCGACGACATTGCCCAACGCCACATCCGCCCGGCCCTTTACCGCCGCCGTGATCGAGGTGGCAAGCTCGGGCAGCGAGGTGCCAACGGCCACCAGCGTCAGCCCGATCACGGCCTCGGAAATGCCGTAGGCGCGGGCGATATCGGTTGCACCATCCACCAGAAAGTCGGCGCCCAGCGGCAGGCCGACAAGGCCCAACCCCACGAAAAACGCGATTCTGGTCCAGCGCATGTGAAGGTCGGCACCCTCCAGCGGGGTATCTTCGCGCTCGGCGCGATGGGCCAGCGCATCAGTGATCTGGTCCCACAGCATCAGCGTCAGCGCCGCCAAAAGCACCAGCGCATCGCCCCATCCGATCGGTCCCAGAAAGCAGATGGCAATGAACAAAAGCGCCGTGGCCAGCATCGTCAGATAGCTTTTGCGCATGTCATGTTCATCAGTGCGGATGACAGCGATGATCGCCGGCAGGCCAAGCACCAGCAGTATATTGGCGGTATTCGAGCCCACCACATTGCCAAGCGCAATGCCCGGCACCCCGTCCAGCACGGCCGTGACCGAAACCATCAACTCTGGTGCCGAGGTGCCAAATGCCACGACCGTCAGCCCGACGATCAGCGCCGGAATACCCAGTCGGAGCGACATGTTCACCGCCCCGCGCACCAGAAAGTCGCCCGCTACAACCAGCAGCGCCAACCCGGCGGCAATTTCGAACAGATCCCAGATCACAGATTACCGCCTCTTGTCTTTTGCGTGGCAGGGGCAAGGCCCTTTCCCGATTCTGGGGCGGCCGCAGGACGGGCATTTGCCCGGCAGTGCCGGACGGTGCGGCAGGCCCGGAAGCCGTAGCTTGCCAAACATCGCCAGCGCGGCCATGACGGCCAGAAAGATGATCATGCCTTTGATCAGCATGTCATAGCCCGTAACGCGCCCAAAGCGCGCGCTCCTCGGCCAGATCCAAGGCAGAGGTCAGCGCGCCTTCGGCCAGTGCCTGCACCCCGAAACGGCGAAGCCATGGGCGGCGCTGGCCATAGGCGAGCATCCGCACCTTGTTGCCGTAAAGCGATTTCAGTTTCGGAACCAGATGCGCGATACCGTCTATAAGCCCCAGATCGGCGGCCTCGACCCCGGTCCACACATCACCGGTAAAGAGATCGCGGTCAGTCGTTAGCCGCGCCGCCCGGCGCGAGGTAATCCAGTTCTTGAAGGTCAGGTGCATCGGCTCCAGCAGTTTGTGCAGCCGCTCCACATCTTCGGGCTTTTCGGGGCGGAAGGGGTCCATGAAACTTTTTGCGCCGCCTGCGGTGTGAACGCGCCGCTCGATCCCGTGACGGTCGATCAGACCCGCAAAGCCGAAACCCGCCGAGATGACCCCGACCGACCCCACAATCGAGGTGGCATCTGCCCAGATCTCATCGGCGGCGCAAGCCAGCCAATATCCACCCGATGCCGCGATATCCTCGACAAAGGCGTGGGTCGCAACGCCGGTTTCTTCCGAGAGGCGGCGGATCCGCGCCGCGATCAATGACGATTGCACCGGAGAGCCACCGGGAGAGTTGATGACCAGCGCCACCGCCGCCGGACGCCCCCGGCGAAAGGCACGCTCGATCAGCGGGGCCAAGGCCGCATCCGAAAGGCCAGTGGCCCCCGGCCGGGTGGCGCCGATTGTGCCATGAAGGCGGATCACCGAGACCAGAGGCGGTTTTTTGGCGAACGGGTTGAGGCGTTTGATATCCATGCGAGCGCATGTAAGCCGCAGAGGGCGGGCAAACAAGCGTCATGGCAGGAAAATCGGCGGGGGCAGGAGCCTCCGGCGGGAGTATTTTGGCCAAACAAAAGCCGGGCCATTTTTCGGGGTGTGTCGGCGCGTGAAGGGTTTTAAGGTTTGGGCATGATCGACAAGTTGGAAATGTTCATTGCACTGGCGCGCGAGGGTCACTTTGGCCGCGCCGCCGAGACGTATGGGGTGACGCAGCCGTCGCTGTCATCTGCCATTCGCGCGCTGGAAGATCAGTTGGGGGTGCAACTGGTCTGGCGCGGGTCGCGCTATCAGGGGCTGACGCCGGAAGGGCAACGGGTGTTGGAGTGGGCGCGGCGGATCGTGTCGGATGCGCGCACGATGCGCCAAGAGATGCGCGCTGCACGCCATGGGGTCGCGGGCGATTTGCGGTTGGGGGTGATTCCGACGGCGTTGACGCGGGTGTCGCGGTTGACGGGCCCTTATCTGGCGCGCAATCCGGGGGTGCGGATCTCGATTATGTCGCACACCTCGACCGAGATCCGCGAGGGCTTGGAAGCGTTGCAGCTGGATGCGGGGATCACCTATCTGGAGACCGAGCCTTTGGGTCGGATGCGCGAGGTTCCGCTATGGACCGAACGCTACCGGCTGTTGGAGCGGGGCACCGACGCCACACCTATCGGTTGGGCAGAGGCGGCGAAACGGCCGTTGTGCCTGCTGACGCCAGACATGCAAAACCGCCGTTTGGTCAATGCGCATCTGGCCGAGGCCGGGGTGACGGTGACCGCGCGGGTGCAATCCAATTCGACGATCGCGCTGTTGGCGCATGTGGCGAGCGGGGGTTGGGCGGCGATTCTGGCCGAGGCGCTGACCGAGGGTTTCGCGTTGCCGCCCGGCTGCGTGACGCGGCCCCTTGTGGCGCCCGAGGCCAGCCACCGTGTGGGGCTGATTGCGCTGGAGCGTGACCCCTATACGCCCAGTCTTTTGGCTTTATTGGATGAGGCGCGGCGAATAGCCGAAGATTGATAGGCTGTGGCTATCAAGTAACGATATATGTGAATTGATTTCCCTATCATACCGCCCTACCTCAGACATGGCCAACCGGGAGGAGAGCGATGACAGAAGCGGCAACAGCCGAGCGTGTGGATGCGATTTTAAGGGCGCATCAGGGGCTTGAGGGTCCGCTTTTGCCGATCTTGCATGCGGTGCAGGCCGAATTTGGCCTGATTCCAGCAGCGGCAGTGGCGCCTATTGCAAAGGCGCTGACCCTGACAAGGGCCGAAGTTGAGGGTGTTATCAGCTTTTATCACGACTTTCGCCGTGTCCCGGCCGGTCGCCATGTGATCAAACTGTGCCGTGCCGAGGCGTGTCAGTCGATGGGGGGGGCGGCCACGCTGGCCCGGATGGAGGCGGCCTTGGGCCTGAAGATTGGCCAGACGCGGGCCGATGTGACGCTGGAGGCGGTCTATTGCCTTGGGCTTTGCGCCTGCGCGCCCGCAGCGATGGTAGACGGGCGGTTGATCGGACGGTTGGATGACGCCAAGGTGGCGGAAATTGCGGCAGAGGTGAGCGCATGAAAATTTACGTTCCCGCAGATGCCGCTGCCCGTGCGTTGGGCGCCGATGCCGTTGTTCAGGCGATCACCGATGAGGCTGCGCGCCGGGGCCTTTCGCCCCGGATCATCCGCAACGGAAGCCGCGGTATGATCTGGCTGGAGCCGCTGGTAGAGCTGGAAACAGCCGAAGGTCGCGTTGCGTTTGGCCCTTTTGTGCCGGGCGATGCGGCGGCGCTGTTTGAGACGCCCGAGGCGCATCCAAAGGCGTTGGGCCTGACCGAGGAAATCCCCTATCTCAAACGCCAGACGCGGCTGACCTTTGCGCGCGTGGGGGTGATAGAGCCCACCGCACTGGCCGATTATGAAGCGCATGGCGGTCTGGTGGGGCTGCGCAAGGCGCTGAGCATGACGGGCGAGCAGATCCTGGATGTGGTGACGCAATCGGGCCTGAGGGGGCGCGGTGGTGCGGGCTTTCCGACCGGGATCAAGTGGAAGACGGTGGCGAACGCGCCGGCCGATCAGAAGTATATCGTTTGTAATGCCGATGAGGGTGACAGTGGCACCTTTGCCGACCGGATGTTGATGGAAGGCGATCCGCTGAGCCTGATCGAGGGCATGGTGATTGCGGGCATCGGTTGCGGTGCGACGAGAGGCTATGTCTATATCCGGTCGGAATACCCCGATGCGATAGCGGTGATGAACCGGGCCGTGGCTACGGCGCGCGATGCGGGGCTGCTGGGGGATGCGGTCCTGGGGTCGGGCTTTGCCTTTGATATTGAGGTGCGGGTGGGCGCGGGCGCCTATGTCTGCGGCGAGGAAACCAGCCTGTTGAACAGCCTTGAAGGCCAGCGCGGCGTGGTGCGGGCCAAGCCCCCGTTGCCCGCGCTGGAAGGCTTTATGGGCAAGCCGACGGTGGTCAACAACGTGCTGAGTCTGGCCACGGTGCCAGTGATTTTCGCGCGCGGGGCAGAGTATTACCGCGATTTTGGCATTGGCCGGTCACGCGGCACGATGCCCCTGCAAATTGCTGGAAATGTGCAATTCGGCGGGCTGTTTGAAACGGCTTTTGGCCTGAGCCTGGGTGAAATTGTCAATGACATCGGCGGCGGCACTGCCACCGGGCGCCCGGTGAAGGCGGTTCAGGTGGGCGGCCCGCTGGGGGCTTATTTTCCCCCTTCGATGTTCGACACGCCCTTTGGATATGAAGAGTTCGGCGCGAAAGAGGGGCTGATCGGCCACGCCGGGATCGTCGTTTTTGACGACAACACCGACATGCTGGCGATGGCCCGCTTTGCGATGGAGTTTTGCGCAATCGAGTCCTGTGGCAAATGCACGCCGTGCCGGATCGGGTCGGTGCGCGGCGCCGAGACGCTTGACCGGATTGCCGCGGGGGACGCTACCGCGGTGCCGCTGCTAAAGGATCTTTGCCAGACAATGAAGCTGGGGTCGCTCTGCGCGTTGGGGGGCTTTACGCCCTACCCGGTGCTATCGGCGTTAACCCATTTTCCGGATGACTTTGCCTGCCACAAGGAGGCTGCGGAATGAAGGATTTCATCATCCCGATCAAGGATAAAGGCACCCCCGCACGGCAAGGCGCGCCCGTCACGCTGATGGTTGACGGGTTCAGCGTTACGGTTCCGGCGGGGACGTCGGTGATGCGGGCGGCGGCCGAGGCGGGGATCTCGGTCCCGAAGCTATGCGCCTCGGATATGTTGGAGCCGATTGGGTCGTGTCGGCTGTGTCTGGTGGAAATCGACGGGGTGCGCGGCACGCCCGCGTCATGCACAACGCCGGTGGCGCCGGGCATGGTGGTGCATACCCAGACGCCGCAGTTGAAAACCCTGCGGCGTGGCGTGATGGAACTTTACATCTCGGATCATCCGCTGGATTGCCTGACCTGCGCGGCCAATGGCGACTGCGAATTGCAGGATATGGCCGGGGCCGTGGGCCTGCGCGATATGCGCTACGCGCCCGGTGAAAACCACTTTGAGGTGCGCGGCCCCGAAGGGGACAACCCCGCCTGGCAACCAAAGGATGAAAGCAACCCTTATTTCACCTTTGATCCCACCAAATGCATTGTCTGCATGCGCTGCGTGCGCGCCTGCGAAGAGGTGCAGGGCACCTTTGCGCTGACGATTGACGGGCGCGGCTTTGACTCAACCGTGTCGACCGGCACCGAGAATTTTCTCAATTCCGACTGCGTGTCCTGCGGCGCCTGCGTGCAGGCCTGCCCCACCGCCTCGCTTATCGAAAACTCGGTCATCGAGATCGGCACCCCCGAGCGCAGCATCATTACCACCTGTGCCTATTGCGGTGTCGGCTGCAACTTTGAGGCGCAGATGCGCGGTGATGAGCTGATCCGCATGGTGCCCTGGAAAGAGGGCAAGGCCAACCACGGCCATTCCTGCGTCAAGGGTCGCTTTGCCTGGGGCTATGCCCAGCATAAGGAACGGATATTGAAGCCGATGGTGCGCGACAGCATCACCGACCCTTGGCGTGTGGTTACTTACCCCGAGGCGATCGGTTTCGCCGCTGACCGTTTGCGCGCGATTCAGGCGCGCGATGGGGTGGATGCGATCGGGGTCCTGACCTCATCGCGCTGCACCAATGAAGAAACGTTTCTGGTGCAGAAACTGGCCCGTGCCGTCTTTGGCAACAACAACACCGATACTTGCGCGCGGGTCTGCCATTCGCCCACCGGTTATGGATTGAAACAGACTTTCGGCACATCGGCAGGCACCCAGGATTTCGACTCGGTCGAGCAAACCGATGTGGCGGTTGTGATCGGTGCCAACCCAACGGATGCCCACCCGGTTTTTGCCAGCCGGCTGCGTAAGCGGCTGCGCGAAGGCACCAAGCTGATCGTGATTGACCCGCGCCGGATTGACCTACTGGAAACGCCGCATATTGGGCCGGCATGGCATCTGGGTCTGCGGCCCGGCACCAATGTGGCCGTTTTGACCGCGATGGCCCATGTGATCGTGACCGAAGGGCTATACGACGAAGCCTTCATTCGCGCGCGCTGCGATTGGGACGAATTCAGCGATTATATGGACTTTGCCGCCGACCCCGCCCATTCCCCCGAAGCGACCGAGGCAATGACCACCGTTCCCGCCGAAACGCTGCGGGCCGCGGCGCGGGTTTACGCGACAAATGGAAATGGCGCGATCTACTACGGGCTGGGTGTGACCGAACATTCGCAAGGCTCGACCACCGTCATGGCAATTGCCAACCTTGCGATGATGACCGGCAATATCGGGCGCCCCGGCGTGGGGGTGAACCCATTGCGCGGGCAAAACAACGTGCAAGGGTCGTGTGATATGGGCAGCTTCCCGCATGAACTGCCGGGGTATCGCCATGTTTCGGACGACACTGCCCGCGGCATATTTGAGGCCGCCTGGGGTGTGCCCCTGTCGGATGAGCCGGGCCTGCGCGTCAACAACATGCTGGATGCGGCTGTGGCTGGCAGTTTCAAAGGGATTTACATTCAGGGCGAAGACATCATGCAATCTGACCCCGATACCCGGCATGTCGCGGCGGGTCTGGCGGCGATGGATTGTGTGATCGTCCAAGATCTGTTCCTGAACGAAACCGCAGATTTCGCGCATGTGTTCCTGCCCGGTTCAACCTTTTTGGAAAAGGACGGCACCTTTACCAATGCCGAACGTCGCATCAACCCGGTGCGCCGGGTGATGGCGCCGAAAAACGGCTATGCCGATTGGGAGCTGACTCAGCTTTTGGCCAATGCGATGGGCGCCGATTGGGCCTACACCCACCCGCGTGAGGTGATGGCCGAAATCGCCGCCACCACGCCGGGTTTTGCCAATGTCACCTATCAGATGCTGGACGAGCGCGGCTCGGTTCAGTGGCCGTGCAACGATAACGCCCCCGATGGCAGCCCGATCATGCATGTCGACGGTTTTGTGCGCGGCAAGGGCAGGTTCATCCGCACCGATTATGTGGCAACCGAGGAACGCACTGGCCCGCGCTTTCCGCTGCTGCTGACCACCGGGCGGATTTTGTCGCAATATAACGTCGGCGCACAGACCCGGCGCACCGAAAACAGCACATGGCACCCCGAGGATCTGCTGGAAATCCACCCCCATGACGCAGAGGTGCGCGGCATCAAGGACGGCGGCTGGGTGCGCCTCGCCTCGCGCGTGGGCGATACGTCCTTGCGTGCCACCGTCACCGAACGGGTTGCGCCGGGTGTCGTTTATACGACGTTCCACCACCCGGCGACGCAGGCCAATGTGGTCACCACCGACAATTCCGACTGGGCCACCAACTGTCCCGAATACAAGGTAACGGCGGTGCAGGTCGCCCCGTCGAATGGCCCGACGGAATGGCAGACCGATTCCGCCGCCCGCAGTGATGCGGCGCGCCGGATCCTGTCCGTTGCAGAATGAGGGCGCTTTGGTCCTCGCGCTCTGCGCGCCGCTACGCGCGGGGGTTCAGCGATGCGGGCGGCGCACTGGCCGAAGAGGTGCCGGTCGCGCTGGTCTATGATGGCACAACGCAGGCCGTGATGATGGCCAGCCCCGGCGATCTGGAAGAGTTCGTCACCGGTTTTGCGCTGACCGAAGGTCTGGTGCGGACCCTGGACGAAATCACCGCAATCGAGATTGTCGATCAGCCCAAAGGCATCGAGGCGCGCGCCTGGCTGGTGCCGGGGTCGGCGTCGCGGCTGGCGGCGCGGCAGCGTGGCATGGTTGGCCCGTTGGGTTGCGGGCTTTGCGGTATCGACAGTCTGGAACAGGCGCTACGCGCTTTGCCGCCCGTGCCGCGTGGCACGGCATTGTCGCCCCGGGCCCCCGCGCAGGCCATGGCCGCGCTGGCGACTGCCCAGCCGCTGCAAGACGCCACCCGCGCCGCCCATGCCGCCGGTTTCTGGCACCCCGAACGGGGCCTTGTCATCCTGCGCGAAGATGTGGGCCGCCATAATGCGCTTGATAAACTTGCCGGTGCGTTGGCGCAGGCCGGCATCGCGCCGGCGACCGGCGCACTGGTGATGACCTCGCGCTTGTCGGTCGATCTGGTGCAAAAGGCGGCAATGATTGGTGCGCCGGTGCTGATCGGGGCGTCTGCCCCCACCGCCCTTGCCGTGACCGAAGCCGAGGCCGCCGGCCTGACCCTGATCGCCCGCGCGCGCGGCGAGACCTACGAAATCCATTCCCACCCTGACCGGATCGACGCAAAGGACATCCAATGAGCGCAGACAAGCTGGTCCGAATGGCCAACCAGATCGCCGGGTTCTTTGCGACCCAGCCGGGTGACGCAGGCGCGGCCTCTGTCGGCGGTCACATCAACGATAATTGGGCGCCGCCCATGCGGCTGGAGTTGCTTGATCTTATCGTCAGACAAGACGCCGATTTGCACCCGTTGGTCATTGCTGCGGCAAGCCATATCCGCAAACCGAAACCCGCAGCCACCAGCGGCTGACCGGGGCGGGGCCGCAGCATTCATTCCGATCAGGACTTGCGGCTGCCTTCCCAACATCGGCGTTCGGGGCAGGTGTTCTCGTTTCGCAATCGCGCCGTGCCCTGCACGCGGCGTCAGCGGTCCGCGTTCATCCGCTCAATATAGCCGCGCAGTTCCTCTGCCTCGTGGCGGGCATCGCGCAACCCGTCCATCGCGGCACGTTGTTCGGCCTCGGTCTGGCTGATCTGGTTCATCAATTCCGCTTCGCGTTGTTCGATGTAAGCCATTGCCTGATCGCGGGTTTCTTCGGCCTCATGCAGGGCCTGGGCCATTTGCTCCAGCTCGCCCATATCGGCACGGGTGACGCGGGTCAGGCGATGTATCAGCCACGACGCGAACCACCCCAGGCAAAATGTGACAAACAGGGTGATTGCCGTGGCGAAGACAAATTCGGTTCGGTTCATACTTGGTCCTTGTCACCCTTTATTCGGTTTGCGCCGGGGTCTGATCCGCAGCGTCGGGCCGGGGCGTGGGGCGTTTGGTTTCGTCATCTGCGGGCTGCGCCTCAATTACGATGTCATCTTCAGGGGTGGCTTCGGGCGCGGTGGCCGCGGGGGTATCCGCCGGTTCGGCGCTATCGTCAGATGGTGCGGGTGCCGTCTGCTCGATCGGGGTGGCGTCCAGCAGGACAAACTCGATCCGGCGGTTCGCCTCGCGGCCCTCTTCGGTGCGGTTGTCCGCGATAGGCTGGCCTTCGCCGTAGCCCTTGGCCTCAAGATTGCCAATCAGAACCCGGCGCTGCATCAGCGCGTCGATCACGGCTTTTGCGCGGTCTTGTGACAGTTCCTGATTGAACTCCTCGCTGCCCTGACTATCCGTATGACCGGCAAGCTCCATGCGGAAATCGGCGCAGTTTTTCATCAGCACGGCCAGTTCATCCAGCGTGGCGGCCGCGTCATCCGCGATCACCGAGGAATTGGGGTCAAAGGTGATTTTCGCGGCGGCCAGAACCGCATTCAGTTTGGCCACACATTCCGGCCCGGTGGGCAGGCCCAGCACCGGGTCCAGCCGCTTGTCGTAGCGCACCGAAAGATCCATCCGCGTGTTTTCCCCGACCCGCGCCGACAAGATCCGCGCCACCTCGTCCGAGGCGTTGGGGTTGCCGCTGACCCCGCTGAGGCGGATCAGGTCGGGTTGCACCGTTACCTTGCCCTCATTCACCTGATCCAGCGCCTCCAGCGCGGCCAGAACCCGCACTGGCCAACCGGCGGGCAGGGTCTTGTCGATCCGCGTGGCCCCCAGAACGGCGTCATGGCCAAACTCGGCACGGGCAAAGTTTTCGACCGCTTCGCGTTCGCGTTCATCGGTCAGGCGGCCGCGCAGCTGGACCTTGCCTTTTTCAGTCAGGGTTGCGGAAAACTCGGGTGGGCCTTCTGCGGCGCTGGTCGGTTTGCGCGTCAGTTCGGCCTTCAGCGAAAACACTTCGGGCAGGTTCGATTCCAGTTCACCCACGACCTGATCAAACGTCGCTTGGCTGACGCTGTCGGCGGCAATCAGCGAAATATCGGCATCGGAATAGGTGATTGACCCGGCCCCCAATTCCTTGATCGCGCGCAGGCCCATGGTCACGGCATCGCCCCAGCCGGGGCTGGGCACGCCCATCCCCACGGTGCAGCCCTGCGCGCCTTGGGCACCTGCGTCGCGGGCGGCGGCCAGTATCTTGTCGCGGGCACGGTCCGTATCGGCCGAACAGGCATCAAAGCGGGCGCCCTCATCGTCGATCAAAAAGCGCAGGGTAAACGGGGTGATAACCGGTCGCGGCGCGGAAATATCCAGCGTGACGCGCAAGGCGCGGGGGGTGCGGCGCCTGAGATCGGTTTCGATCCGCGATTTTTCGGTGACGCTATCGGTGATGGCAGTAATCGAAACCCGCCCCGGCGCGACTGAGATTTTTGACCGGGGTAGTGTTTTCAGCGCCGATATTCCGAAATCCAGCGCCTGTTGCCACGCGCCCGGCACGGGGTAATCGGCGCTTTCCAGCATGTCGGTGACCACGCCATCAGCGGCAACCTGTTTCAGCAGCGTCAAAAGCGCCTCTCGGTCCGTATCCGCCGGCACCAGCCCGATCAAGGAAATCCCGTCGTCATTGCGCAGCAGTTCCAGCGAAAACACTGGCGCGTCGATTGCCTTGGCTGCCTCGACATCCGCGGCATCGACGATCCGGCTGGAATCGACGATGGAGCCAACCAGCGTCACGGCACGAAAACGCGCCGCCTCGGATGGCGCCGTGCCCAGCAGATTGACCTGTAGCCCGTCAGTCTCGACCCGCGCCCAGGAATGGCCTGCGGTGTTCAGCGCCGCCTGCACGTCATTGCGCGACCGCTTTTCGATGACGGTGGCAGAGCCGCCGGCAACCAGCGCCGACAGCACTAGCGCCAGAGAAAATGCCGCGAAAGTCATGATCTTGGGTCCAAAACGCATGTGACGCGTGGCCTTTGTCAGTTGGTTTCGCCTGTTCTTACGGCGCGCGTGCGCCCGGATCAATCAGACCAGCGCCGCACCGGCAAGAAATAGCGCAACGATCAGGCCAGTGTCGCGGCTTGTGCGAAACAGCGCAAGACACGTCTCGGGGTTGTCGATATCCAATCGCCGAAGCTGCCACAGCATGTGCCAGCCAAAGGCCCAGGGCGCCACCAACGCCATTACCAGTTTCAACGGCCCCGCGCCGGGCAACAGCGCCAACAGCACCGCCAACGTCATCAGCGCGACCGCACCCAGCAAAAACCAGCTCAGCCAGCGCGCCGTTTGCTGCCCAAACAGTCGCGCGGTGGATTTGACGCCAATCAACGCGTCGTCCTCCTTATCCTGATGGGCGTAGATCGTATCGTAAAACAGCGTCCAGACAATGCCCGCGCCATAAAGCGCCACGGGCGCCAGCGAAACGCTACCGGTATGGGCAGCCCAGGCCAGCAGCGCGCCCCAGTTGAACGCGAGGCCCAAAAACACCTGCGGCCACCAGGTGAACCGCTTGGCAAAGGGATAGATCACGACCAGCGCCAGCGACCCCACGCCCAAACCGATTGCCACCCAGTTGAAGGTCAGCAGGATCAGCCCCGCCAGCGCGGCCTGCACGGCCATCCAGACCACAGCGCCCCGCACCGTAACCTGGCCCGACGGGATCGGCCGTGACCGGGTTCGCGCTACGCTGCCATCAATATGGCGGTCGGTGATGTCGTTCCAGGTGCAGCCCGCGCCACGCATCAAAAATGCCCCCAGCGTTGACCCCAGCGCGATCCACAGGTCAAACAGCTGGGGCGCGTCGGCAGCGGCGGCCAGCGCCACGCCCCACCAGCACGGCAATAGCAATAGCCAGGTGCCAATCGGCCGATCGGCACGGCTTAGCCGCAGCCAGGGGCGGCTCCAGGCGGGGGCCAGACGGTCCACCCAATTGCCTTTGGGCGCATCTGCAACGCGCCCTTGGGTGTTTGGGTGCTGCGGATGCTCTGGCATTTCGTTTGCCCCGGTCATAAGTTCTGCCTCATGGAACGCGCAAAAATCAGACTTCATGTAGAGCACCCTTTGGGGCAGGGGCAAGCCGTGCCGCTGACAGAGGCGCAGGCGCATTACCTTTTTGGGGTGATGCGGCTGGCACCGGGGGCATTGGTTGCGCTGTTCAACGGCCGCGATGGGGAATGGAGCGCAAAAGTTGAACGCGCTGCAAAACGGGGGGGCGATCTGATCTGTCAGGCGCAGACCGCGCCGCAAACCACGCCGCCCGACCTGTGGCTGATCTTTGCGCCGGTCAAAAAGGCGCGCACCGATTTCATCGTGGAAAAAGCGGTAGAGCTGGGGGTGGCGCGGCTTGTCCCGGTGCAGACCGAGTTCACAAATTCTGACCGTATCCGCCCCGACAAACAGCGCCTTCACGCCGTTGAGGCGGCCGAGCAATGTGGCGCAACCTTTGTGCCCGACGTGGCGGGTCTGGTGCCGCTGCCAAAGCTGCTGGCAGGTTGGGACGAAAGCCGCCGCATCCTGTGGGCTGACGAATCGCTGGCCGGTCCGGCGCAGGTTCTGTCGGGCCTGCCGCCGGGGCCCTGGGCCATTTTGATTGGCCCCGAAGGCGGGTTTTCCGCAGCCGAGGCCGCGCGCCTGCGCGCCGCCCCCTTCGTGACACCGGTCAGCCTTGGCCCACGCATCCTGCGCGCTGAAACCGCAGCACTTGCCGCGTTGGTGTTGTGGCAAACCGCGCTTGGGGATTGGAGTTGACCCTGCTGCGCCCCGAGGCGCTGGCCACGCTGGCCCGTTGGCGCGAGGTGATGGCGGCGCTGGGTGCCTTTGGCGTGGCGGTCTGGTTGTTTCGGCTTGGGGGCTACATTCTGGCGCCGATGGGCGCTCTTTTGGGTGTTGCCGCCCTTGGCTGGGTGATTATCGCACTGCGACGGATACGTTTTTCCCGGCCGGTCAACGCGCCGGGGCTGGTCGAGGTGGACGAAGGCCAGATCGGTTATTTTGGCGCGGGTCTGGGCATTGGCGGTTATGTCGCGCTGCGGGATTTGGTGGAAATCCGGCTGCTGCGCCTGCGCGGTTCGCTTTACTGGCGGCTAAAGCAGAGCGACGGGCAGGCGGTATTGATACCCGTGGCGGCGGCAGGCGCGCCTGCGCTATATGATGCGTTTGCCACTTTGCCCGGTATTGATATGGGCCGGCTGACCGCCGCGCTTGACCGGCGCACCCCCGCGCAAAGCTTGTGGCAAAGACCGGACGCTTCGGCCTTGACTTGAGCGCGCGCCCGCGCCACCTGTGTGATCCTTGACCCGCAGTGAACGGAGCCCTGCCCATGTCTATTCCCCAACTGGGCGGTGGCCCCATTGAGCAGGTATCGCAATTGGCCGAATATATGGCCGAGGGTGAAAAGCCCAAGGCTGATTGGCGTATCGGCACCGAGCACGAAAAATTCGGCTACTGCACGGATTCCCTTAACCCCTTGCCCTATGATGGCCCGCGTTCGATCCGTGCAATGCTGGAAGGTTTGCGCGACCGCTTTGGCTGGGCGCCGGTGTTGGAGCAGGACAAAATCATCGGCCTGACGCAGAACGGCGCAAACGTCAGCCTGGAACCGGGGGGCCAGTTGGAACTGTCGGGCGCGCCTATGGAAACATTGCATCAGGTGCGCGCCGAACTGGACCAGCACCTGCTTGAAGTTGCCGCAGTGGCCGAAGGCATTGGCGCGGGTTTTGTCGGTCTTGGGGCGGCGCCGATCTGGACGCATGAACAGATGCCGATGATGCCCAAGGGCCGCTATCGGCTGATGACGGACTATATGAGCAAGGTCGGCACGCTGGGCACGCAGATGATGTATCGCACCTGCACGGTGCAGGTGAATCTGGACTTCGCGTCCGAGGCCGACATGGTGCAAAAGCTGCGCGTCAGCCTGGCGCTTCAACCGGTGGCAACGGCGCTGTTTGCCAATTCGCCCTTCCTGGAGGGTAAGCCAAATGGCTTTAAATCCTGGCGCTCGCGGATCTGGCGTGACCTTGACGCGGCCCGTACCGGCCTGCTGCCCTTCGCCTTTGAAGACGGCATGGGGTATCAGCGTTACGTTGACTATGTGCTTGATGTTCCTATGTATTTTGTCTATCGCGATGGCAAGTATATTGACGCGCTGGGCCAGTCCTTCCGTGATTTCCTGAACGGCAAGCTGCCCGCGCTACCCGGTGAAGTGCCCACCCTGTCGGATTGGGCCGATCATATGACCACCGTTTTCCCCGAAGCGCGGGTCAAGAAATTCCTGGAGATGCGTGGTGCCGACGCTGGCGATCGGGCGCATCTGATGGCGCTGCCGGCGCTTTGGACCGGGCTTTTGTATGACCAGTCGGCGCTGGATGCCGCCTGGGATCTGGTCAAGGGCTGGGATGCCGAAACCCGCGAGGCGCTGCGCGTTGCCGCGTCAAAACAAGCCCTTCAGGCCGAGGTCGGTGATTTGCGCATGATCGACCTTGCCCGCGAGGTGGTCGAGATTGCCCGCGGTGGACTGGTCGCCCGCGCCGGGCTTTCGCCCGAAGGCGACGAAAGCGCCTATTTGGAGGTTCTGGCCGAAAGCGCCGCGACAGGCTGGGTGCCCGCCGATGTGCTGCTAGAGCGCTATCATGGCGAGTGGGACGGCGATCTGACCCGGATCTACAGCGCGATGTGCTACTGACGGCGGTCCGGTATGGGCCGAAAGTTAGCCTCTTTTGCCGATTCTGGGTTCGGTTCCGGCGATGATGCGCGTGATATTGGCGTGGTGGCGCAGAAAGATGAGGGCCGCCAGAATCGTGCATAGCAGGGTTATTTCGCCGCGACCCATTGCCCATGCCAGCGGCACCGATGCCGCCGCCGCGACCAGCGCAGATAGCGACGATATCCGGCTGAGGTAAGCGGTAACCAGCCAGGTGGCACAGGCGGCAAGCCCCACGGGCCAGGCCAGCGCCAGCACCGTGCCCAGAAAGGTCGCGACGCCTTTTCCACCCTTGAACCCCAACCAGACCGGGTAAAGATGGCCAAGGAACGCGGCGGCACCCGCAATCTGCGCCGCGTCTTCGCCAAGGGCGGCGCGGGCGATCAATGCGGCAACGGCACCCTTCGCGCCGTCCAGCACCAGCGTTGCGGCGGCGGCGCGTTTATTGCCGGTGCGCAACACGTTGGTGGCGCCGATATTGCCCGACCCGATGGCACGCAGATCGCCCAGACCCATTGCCTTGGTGATGACCACGCCAAAGGGGATAGCGCCCAAAAGATACCCCAGCACCGCCACCAGCACCAAAAGTACTGCGCTATGTTCAATGATCGGCATTCAGGCCACGGTCCCCTTGTTGTCATATATCTGCACGCCGGCCACAAAGGTGGCAAGCACCTTGCCCTCCATCCGCTGGCCGTCAAACGGGGTGTTCTTGGATTTTGAGTGCAGCTTAAAACGGTCCAGCAGGAACGGCGCATCGGGGTCGAACAGCACCAGATCGGCGGGCGCGCCTTCTGACAGGCGGCCTTGCGGCAAGCCAAGCCGGCGCGCGGGGTTCAGCGCCATTGCACGAAACAGCTGCGGCAGGGTTAGCGCGCCGGCATGGTAAAGACGCATCGCGGCGGGCAGGAAGGTTTCCAGCGCAACCGCACCTGCCGCGGCCTCTTCAAAGGGCAGGCGTTTGCTTTCTTCGTCCGCCGGGGTGTGCATCGAGCAGATCACGTCGATCAACCCGTCACCCACCGCCGCCAGCACCGCCACCCGGTCATCCTCGGATCGTAGAGGTGGCGTCATTTTGAAGAAGGTGCGGTAATCGCCCACGTCCAGCTCATTCAAGGTGAGGTGGTGGATTGAAATCCCGGCCGTCACATCCAGCCCGTTTTTCTTGGCGCGTGCCAGTGCGGGCAGGCTGCGGGCGGTGGTGATCTGGTCGGCGTGATAGCGCACGCCGGTCATCTCAACCAGCGCAAGATCACGGTCCAGCGCCATGCGTTCGGCCATGGGCGACACCCCCGGCAGCCCACGCAATGACGCGAACTTGCCCGAGGTAACAGCCGCCCCCGCCGAGAGACCCGGGTCTTGTGGATGGGCCACGACCAGCGCGCCAAGGCCCTGCGCATAGGTCAGCGCGCGCGACAAGGGTTTGGTTTGGGTCGCGACATGGTCACAATCGGTAAAGGCAATCGCGCCGGCATCCAGCAAAAAGCTGATCTCGGTCATTTCGCGGCCTTCGCGGCCCTTGGTTAGCGCGGCCATGTGGTGGATGCGCACGGGCGCGGACCCGGCGGCGCGGCGGGTGACGAACTCCAGCGCCTCGGGCGTGTCGATGGCGGGTAGGGTATCGGGGCGGGCGATAATCGTGGTCACGCCGCCTGCCGCGGCTGCCAGCCCCGCCGAGCGGAAGGATTCGCGGTGCCTCTCGCCGGGTTCCCCGATCTTGACACCCCAGTCAACGATGCCGGGGGCAAGGCATTTGCCGTGACAGTCGATTATCGCCGCGTCAGCAGGCGCCGACATATCGCCAATGGCGGCGATCAGGCCGTTGTCCACGATGACATTGCCCAGATGTTGGGTCAGCGCCTCGGGGTCGATCAGGCGGGCGTTTTCAAAAAATAGGGTCATGTCGCTGTCCGATGATAAGGCGCAAGCTGGGCGTTTGCGGTCATTTTGCCACCATGGCGCGCGCATCGCGCGCCTGAAGGATGGTTGTCACCACGGCGTCTGAATCGGCCAGATGTTTCAGCAAATGTTTCTGCCCGCTTTTGGTGACAATTTGCACATCGCCCAGCAGTTTGCGCGCGGTCAGCAATTCCAACAGCATCACATTGCGGCCTTGCGGGCCGATCAGGCGGCGGTCGGTCAGCTGCCAGCGGCGGGCAAACTGCTCTGAGGCAAGGTAGGCGCCACGCAGGAATATGGCCACGATCACCGCGGGCACCGCAATCGGGATCTGCCCGGCCTTGCCAAACAGCGGCAGGATCAGCAACACAGCCGCCGCGCCGATGCCGGCCATTGCCGCGTGATCAGTCCAATAGCGGCGGCGATCACTGGCGAAAACGGCCAGAACCGGTTCGTCCATCTCGACCGGCAGTTCCGATTGTGGGCCGGGGCGGTAGTTCATGACCGCGTCGCGTTCCATTTCAGACATAGGTATCCCCGCTAAGGGCGCGGCCGCGTTCGGCGCGCAGGTTGCGGGCCAGAAGGTCCATGCAGGCCATCCGCACGGCCACCCCCATTTCGACCTGCTCCTGAATCACGGATCGGTGGATGTCATCGGCCAGTTCACCGTCAATTTCCACACCCCGGTTCATCGGGCCGGGGTGCATGACGATGGCGTCAGGTTTGGCGTGGCGCAGCTTTTCGGGGTCGAGCCCATAGCGGTGGTAATATTCGCGCTCGGACGGGATAAAGCCGCCGTCCATCCGTTCGCGTTGTAGCCGCAGCATCATCACCACATCGGCGCCTTCCAGCCCCTTTGCCATATCGTCGAAAATCTCGCAGCCAAATTCACCCACGCCAGAGGGCATAAGCGTGGGGGGCGCGATCAGGCGCACGCGGTTTTCCATTTTGCCCAGCAATATCAGATTGCTGCGTGCCACCCGGCTGTGCGTGATATCGCCACAGATGGCGACGGTCAGCCGCTGGATCCGGCCCTTGGCGCGGCGGATCGTCAGCGCATCCAATAGCGCCTGTGTGGGGTGTTCATGCTTGCCGTCGCCCGCGTTCACCACCGCGCAATTCACCTTTTCGGCCAGCAGATTGACCGCGCCCGAACTGCCGTGCCGCACCACCAGCAGATCGGGATGCATTGCGTTCAGCGTCATCGCTGTGTCAATCAGCGTTTCGCCCTTCTTCACCGAAGAATGCGCCATTGCCATGTTCATCACATCGGCCCCCAGCCGCTTTCCGGCCAGCTCAAAACTGGCCTGCGTGCGGGTCGAGTTTTCAAAGAACATGTTGATCTGGGTCAGCCCGGCCAGCGCATCGGTGCGTTTGACCGTCCGGCGGTTCAGGTCAACGTATTGATCGGCAAGGTCCAGAACCGTGCGGATTTCCTCAGGGGAGAGGTGCTCGATCCCCAAAAGGTGCCTTGCGCGGAATGTCATCGCGGCCTCCCCAAACGTGGTTTTGCGCGCTTATCGCAAAGGGGGCGGCGGCTGGCAAGCGGCATCGCGGTGGCTTTACCTTTTGCTGCGCTGGCCGTAGCTTTGGCGGATGGAAACTGGAACCGCCCCCGCCCTTGATCTGGACTTTCACGCCGCCGTCGCCCTGATGCAGTGGCAGATGGAGATGGGCGTCGATGAGGCGATTCTGGATGCGCCGCTGAACCGCTACGATCTCCCAGAAAGCCTTGCCGTCAAACCGGCCGCCACTGGCGCCCGCGTCCCGGCCCCGGTGGATGGGGTGCCCGCCCGCACCTCTGGCCCCGACCCGGTTGCCGTGGCCGCCGCCGCCGCCGCCGCTGCCAGTGATCTGCCCGCCTTGGCCGAGGCGCAGCGCGCCTTTGATCTGTGCGAGTTGAAAAAGGGCGCGCGGTCGTTTGTGTTTGCCGATGGTGTGGCGCGCGCGCGGGTGATGATCGTGGGCGAGGCGCCGGGCCGCGAAGAGGATATCGCGGGCCGTCCCTTTGTTGGCGCCGCTGGCGAATTGCTGGACCGGATGTTGGCCGCCATTGGTTTGTCGCGGCAGGCCCCGGCCCCCGAAAGCGGCGTCTATATCACCAATGTCATGCCGTGGCGCCCGCCCGGAAACCGCGAACCGACCCCGGCCGAGATTGCCATGATGCAGCCGTTTCTGGCGCGGCATGTTGCGCTGGCGGACCCGGATCTGATCGTGCTGATGGGAAATGCGCCCTGCATGGCGGGTTTGGGGCAGCGCAGCATCTTGCGGTTGCGGGGGCAGTGGGCCACCGCCTTTGGCAAACCAGCCCTGCCGATGGTGCATCCTGCCTACCTTTTGCGCCAACCGCAGGGAAAGCGTGACGCCTGGGTCGACCTTTTGGAACTGCGCGCAAGGCTTGATCGCGCGTAATTGCGACGGAAGCGGCAAGCTGGCACGTTGAACTGTGGTGGGCTTGGTCCTATCCCGGTTCGGAACTAGATGATCAGCATTGGCTATCGGGGCATGCCCCGGCACAGGAAAAGGCACGACTATGCGGTTTTTGATGCGCAGCCTGATGGGGTTGTTTCTTGTGGCTCTGACGCTGGGCCTGTTGGCCTTTGCCGCCTATACGGTCAAATCTGCGCTTGATGCGCGCCGGACGGCGAAAAGCCGGCCCCAGGCTGCGCAGGAACGGGTTTTTTCGGCCAATGTGGTGGCGGTTACGGTGGGGCGCATCGTGCCGGTGCTGACCGCCTACGGCGAGGTGCAAAGCAGCCGCCGCTTGGAACTGCGCGCCGCCAGCTCGGGCACGATTGTCGAAATGTCGCCCGATTTTGCTGAAGGGGCAGCGGTTGAGGCGGGTCAACTTTTGCTGCGCATTGATCCTGCCGAAGCCACCGCCACCCGCGACACCCAGCGCGCCGCCCTGGCCGAGGCCGAGGCAGCGCTTGCCGAAGCCATCCGTGGCCTTGCTATCGCGCGCGACGATCTGGCCGCCGCCGATGTGCAGGCGCAGCTGCGCGATCAGGCCCTGACCCGGCAACAAAGCATTGACGCCCGCGGCCTTGGCCGCGCGACCGATACCGAAACCGCGCAGCTAGCCGCCAGCACCGCCGCGCAGGCCGTTCTGAACCGGCGATCAACGCTGTCGCAGGCCGAGGCGCGGCTGGATCAGGCGCAAAACACCCTGGCGCGCCAACAGATTGCCCTTTCGGAAGCCGACCGCAAATTGACCGACACGGAATTGCGCGCGGAATTTGCCGGGCGCCTTTCGGGGGTGACGGCGGTCAAGGGCGGGCTTTTGTCGAACAACGAAAAGCTGGGCGAGCTGATCGACCCCGCCGCGCTGGAAGTGTCGTTCCGGGTTTCCACCACGCAATTTGCACGGCTGATTGATCCGCAAGGGGCGCTGTTGCCCGTCACGGCCACAGTCGCGCTTGAGGTGCAGGGAACCGAGCTGATGGCCCGCGCGCGGCTGACCCGCGTGGGGGCGGCGGTGGGCGAAGGTCAGACCGGGCGGCTTTTGTTCGCGCAGCTTGAGGCGGGGGCCGCAGGCTTTCGCCCCGGCGATTTCGTGACTGTTCGGCTGGAGGAACCGGCGCTGGATCAGGTGGCGCTGGTGCCCGCCACGGCGGTCGATGCCGCCGGGCAGGTGCTGGTTCTGGGGCCGGACGACCGGTTGGAACTGGCCCAGACCCAGGTGCTGCGCCGTCAGGGCGATGCGGTCATCATCCGCGCCTCAGCCCTTGCCGGGCGCGAGATTGTGGCCGAACGCTCGCCGCTTTTGGGCATGGGGTTGAAGGTTCGGCCGCTGCGGTCAGGCGAAACCGGCGCGGCGCTGACGGCCCCAGAGGTGCCCGCCATGGTGGCACTGACCCCCGAACGCCGCGCGCGGCTGATCGCCTATGTCAAGGGCAATGCCAATATGCCCGCCGACGCCAAGGCCCGTGTGCTGGCGCAACTGGGTCAGGAACAGGTTTCAGCCTCGGTGATTGCCCGGCTGGAACAGCGGATGGGGGGCTGACGCATGGCCAATCCCGATACCGATGACCTGCCCCCGCCGCGCGGCGTGATTGCGCATTTCACCCGGCACCGGACGCTGGCCAATATCGTTTTGGTGGTGATGATTGCGGCGGGGCTGGTGGCGATACCGCGGATGCGGGCGCAGACGTTTCCCGATTCGGTGGTGCAGTCTGTCAGCGTGAATGTGGTGTGGGACGGTGCCGGTGCCGAAGATGTGGACCGCGCCATAGTGCAGGTGCTTGAGCCCTCGTTGCTGCTGGTCGAGGGGGTGGAAAACACGACCTCGCGCGCGACCGAGGGGCGGGCGCGCATTGATCTCGAATTTGAGTCCGGCTGGGATATGAGCCGCGCGGTGGATGACGTGGATGGCGCGTTGGCGCTGGCGGGCGATCTGCCCGATGACGCCGAAACCCCCGAAGTCAGCCGTGGCGTATGGCGTGACACGGTGACCGATGTGGTTATCACCGGCCCCCTTTCAGTGATGCAGTTGGGCCGTCTGGCGGATGAGTTGATCGTCCGGCTTTACGCCGAGGGCGTCACGCGCACCACCATTCGCGGGCTGGCGGCACCCCAGACCGTGGTCGAGGTGCCGCAGCTTAGCCTGATCGCGCATGATGTGACGATGGCACAGATTGCCGCCGTAATCGGCGCCGAGGCGGCAACCCAGCCTGCGGGTGATGTGGCCGGCGGCGCGGCGCGGGTGCGCACCGGTCAGGAAAAGCGCGCCCCCGAACAGATCGAATCGCTGGTGCTGCGCTCAGAGCCGGACGGATCGACGTTGACGGTGGGCGATGTGGCGCGGATTCGCGTTGAAGGGGCGGACCGCGCGCGGGCGTTTTATGTGGGCGGCCATCCGGCGATGACGATCAATGTGGCGCGATCAGACAAGGGCGATGCCATTGCGCTTCAGCACAAGGTGGAAAAGGCGGTGGCCGAAATGCGGCTGAGCCTGCCTGCGGGGGTGCGCGTCGATCTGATCCGCACCCGGTCCGAAGGTATCAGCGCGCGCATTGAATTGCTGATGCAGAACGGCGTGATGGGGCTGGCATTGGTGGTAACGCTGCTGTTTTTGTTCCTGAACGCGCGCACGGCGCTTTGGGTGGCTGCGGGGATTCCGGTGTCGATGCTGGCGGCGATTGCGGCGATGTATATGGGCGGCATGACGCTGAACATGATCTCGATCTTTGCGCTGATCATCACACTGGGGATCGTGGTGGATGATGCGATCGTGGTGGGCGAACACGCTGATTTTCGTGCCCGTATCTTGCGCGAACCGCCGGCGCTTGCGGCTGAAAACGGTGCGCGGCGTATGGCCGCGCCGGTGTTTGCCTCAACCATCACCACGATCATCGCCTTCGCTGGCTTGATGGTTATTGGCGGGCGGATGGGGGATACGATCAAGGATATTCCCTTCACGGTAATAGCGGTTCTGGCGGCCTCGTTGATCGAGTGTTTTTTGATCCTGCCCAATCATATGACACATGCACTGGCCCATGCGGCCAAGGAAAGCTGGTATGACTGGCCGTCACGCACCGTGAACCGGGGCTTTGACTGGCTGCGCCACCGGGTGATGCGGCGGGTGACAGGGGCGGTCGTGCGGGGGCGCTATGTGGTGCTGGCGGCGGCGCTGGCGCTGCTGGCGTGGCAGGTTGCCTATCTGATTTCGGGCAAGGTGCAGTGGCGGTTTTTCAACCCGCCCGAACAGGCGACGGTGACCGGCAGTTTTGCCATGCTGAACGGTGCCACGCGCGCCGATACGGTGGCGATGATGCGCGGCCTGCAACAGGCCGCCGATGATCTGGGTACGCGCTATCAGGCGGAATACGGCGTGAACCCCATTGATTACGTCATTGCCGAGGTGGGCGGCGCGTCAGGGCGCGCCCTTTCCAGCGCTGATACCAAGGACAGCGATCTGCTGGGGTCGATTTCGATTGAGCTGATCGACCCGGACCTGCGGCCCTATTCCTCGTCCGAATTTGTGGCGGCGTTGCAGGATCTGGCCCCGCGCCATCCGCTGCTGGAAGAGATCAGCTTTCGCGGCTACCGCATGGGGCCGGGCAGTGACGGGCTATCGGTGCAGTTGTCGGGGGCCGAGGCGGGCACCCTGAAAGCCGCCGCCGAGGCGCTGAAATCAACGCTTTCCGCCTACCCGGAAATATCCGCGATCGAGGATAATCTGGCCTATGACAAGGATGAACTGGTGTTGGAGCTGACCCCGCAGGGGCAGGCTTTGGGTTTTACCGTCGAGGCGCTGGGCCGAGAGCTTCGTTCGCGCCTCAACGGTATCGAGGCGGCAAGTTTCCCCGATGGGCCGCGCAGCGCCACCATTCGTGTTGAAATGCCCGATAGCGAATTGGCCGCCGATTTTGATGAGCAGATGCAGCTACGCACCCCGTCGGGGGCCTGGGTGCCGCTATCGGATATTGTCCATATTTCGGTGAGGGGCGGCTTTTCGACGATCCGGCGGGAAAACGGGCTGCGGCTGGTCGCGGTCACCGCCGATCTGTCCGAGGACGACCCGACCCGCGCCACCGAAATCACCAAAGAGCTTGAAACCGTCATCCTGCCGCGTCTGGCTGAGGATCATGGTGTCACCTGGCAACTTTCCGGTATGGCGGAACAGGAACGCGACTTTCTGTCGGATGCGCTGGTGGGGCTGGCGCTTTGCCTGATTGGCATTTTTATTGTGCTGGCGTGGATATTTTCCAGCTGGACGCGGCCTTTGGTGGTGATGTCGGTCATTCCGTTCGGGCTGATCGGGGCGATCTGGGGGCATGTGGTCTGGTCGATGCCGATGTCGATGTTTGCGGTGGTCGGGCTGATCGGCATGTCGGGGATCATCATCAACGACGCGATCGTGCTGATTTCAACGGTGGATGAATACGCGCAAAAACGCGGGCTGGTGCCGGCAATCATTGATGCGGTGTCAGACCGTCTTCGCCCGGTGTTCCTGACCACGGCGACAACGGTTCTGGGGCTGGCGCCGATGCTATACGAGAAATCCAGCGCGGCGCTGTTTTTGAAGCCCACGGTCATTACGCTGTGCTACGGGCTGGGCTTTGGGATGGTGATCGTGTTGCTGGTGGTGCCGGCGCTCTTGGCGGTGCAACTGGACTTTGGCCGCCAGATACGGGCGCTGCGGCGTGGCTTGGCGGTGCCGGGGCTGCGCGGTGTGCTGGCCGCCAGCGCGGTGGCGTTGCTGCTGGGCTTTGGCGCAACGCTGGGCCGTGCGGTTTTCGCGGGTGAAGGGGTGGCAGCCGCTTTCGGGCAGTTTGCGCTGTTGGCGGCGGCTGTGGTGGTGTTGGCGGCGCTGCTGGGGCCAAGGCTGATGGCGGGGCGATTGACCAAAACGCCCCATCCCGGCGAGTGATGTGCGGGGGTTAGCCCGGGCAGCCGTTTATTTCTACGGCACGCTCGTCACTTAGAACGGTGATCACCAGATCCGCCGGGTTCAGCGCAAAGGGCTGCGCGTTGTCTGGCACAAATTCGGCCATGGATACCAGCCGGGTGCCGTCGCGGTGCGAGGTGCTGTCAGATACCCAGACCGGCGCTCCGCGTAGCTCGAACAAGGCTATCTCATCAGGACCAAGGGGCGGCAGATCAATGCTGGCGGTGACGCGCATACCATCTTTTATCGGCTCGATCAGGCAGGTCGCGTTTCCCTTGACCGGTTCGGGTTGCGCGGTCAGCGCGGCGCGGATCAGCGGATCGGTTGTGCCGGGGCCAGACAGATCGGCCGAGAGCGCAACCGAAACCGGCACACAGACATCGCGACAGATGCCAAATTCAACATCCGCCGCCAGCGCCACCGGCTGTGAGGGGTCAGTGGGGATAATCTCAATCGGCAGGATCATTTCACCCAGATAGCCAACCGAACGCATTCCGCCCGACTCGAACACCTGCGGGCGGGGCCAGTGAACGGTAACGCCCGCCACATTCTGCGATCCGGCAAAGTTGAACTGTGGTGGGATGCCGGCATCGCCGGGCGCGCGCCAATAGGTTTTCCAACCCTCGCCAAGGGCGATCCGCACGGCCGCCATGCGGCTGCCGTTGTCGGCCTGCCAACCGTCCAGAACCTCGGCCCCGCGCATGCCATGCGGCAGATCCTGTGCGCTGGCGACACGCGGTGCCAACCCGCTGGGCAGGCAAAGCGCAAGCAAAAGGGGTAGGGCGTGCAGGTGTGGTTTCATGCCCTACGCTTACGCCCCCGCCATGCCTGTGCAAAGTCACAAACGCGCCAGCAGGCCGGACCTGTGCGCCCGTGCCACACCCGGCTCTTGCGTCGTGGCCCGGTACGCGCGATGCTTGGGGAAGGGACGTCACAGGCGCAAGAAGGGGGTTGCCATGGACCTGACCGGAAAGCTGTTGATTGCCATGCCCGGCATGGGGGATACGCGCTTTGAACATGGCGTCGTGCTGATCTGCGCCCATTCGGAAAGCGGCGCAATGGGGCTGATCATCAACAAACCCGCGCCGGGGGTCGAGTTCAACAGCCTGATGGACCAGCTTGGCATATCGCACCCAAACCCCGATATTCTGGTGCCGGTGCATTTTGGCGGACCGGTGGAAACCGGGCGCGGCTTTGTGCTGCATTCGGCCGATTGGCACGGGCAGGGCGGGGCCATTCAGGTTGGGCCGCAGATGGCGATGACCTCAACCCGCGATGTCCTTGAGGATCTGGGCCGGGGCAACGGGCCAGACAATGCACTGCTTGCCTTGGGGTATGCGGGCTGGGGGCCGGGCCAGCTAGAGGCCGAGATCCTGTCCAATGGCTGGCTGACCGGCAAGGCCGACCCCGAACTGGTGTTCACCATTCCCAATGCGCGCAAATGGTCAATGGCGCTTCATGCGCTGGGTGTTGATCCCTTGACGCTTTCGCCGACGGCAGGGCACGCCTGACGCCTAGAGCCGTGCCAGATAGCCGACGACAGCCGGACGGACCGAAGCGGCACCCTTTGCGCGGGCCTCATCAATCACGGCCTTCAGATGGGTCAGATTTGCACGCCGGATCAGGCTTTTGACCGGCCCGATCGACGCGGGGCGCATCGAAAGCGTGGTCAGGCCAAGGGCCGCAAAGGTCAGCGCCTCAATCGGGCGGCCCGCATCTTCGCCGCAAAATGACAGCGGCGTTCCCGAAGCGGCACACCGCGCGACGATCTGTTCCAGAAAGGTCAAAAAGCTGACATCAAGCGTGTCATAGCGTCTGCGCACACGTTCATTTTCACGGTCGGCGGCAAAGAAGAACTGCTTGAGGTCATTCCCCCCGATCGAGATAAAATCCGCATCATCGAAAAACGCCTGTGGTGCAAAGGCAAGGCTGGGCGTTTCCAGCATCGCACCCGCCTCGACAGAGGCGGGGACCGGGCGCCCCAACAGGGTTTCGCGCGCTATTTCCTTGGTCAGAAAGGCGCGTGCGGTGGTGAATTCCTTGTGGCAGGCGATAAACGGAAACATCACCGTCAGCGGGCGTCCATTTGCGGCACGGATCAACGCCTGAAGCTGCATCCGCAACATGCCGGGTTTGTCCAGCCCTACGCGGATCGCGCGCCAGCCCATGGCGGGGTTGGGTTCATCGTGGGGCTTCATGTAGGGCAAGACCTTGTCCGACCCGATGTCAAGGGTGCGAAACGCCACCCGCCGGCCATGGGCCGCATCCATCACCCGTGAATAAAGCTTTGCCAGCTCTCCTCGGCGTGGCACATGGCTGCGGATCAAAAATTGCAACTCGGTGCGAAACAGGCCCACGCCCTCGGCGCCAGACCCTTCAAGGCTGGGCAGATCGGCCATCAGCCCTGCGTTCATCATCAGGTTGATTCTGGTGCCGCAGGTTGCGGCCGCGGGCAATTCGCGCAGGCTTGCATAGCGTTCTTGCGCCTCGGCCTGCATCGCCATCTTGTCGCGAAAGGCGGCAGCCACGGTATCTTCGGGGCGCAGATGGGCGAACCCCTGATCGCCGTCAACCAGAATCGGGTCACCGTTCATGGCCTCTGACGTGATCCGTTGGGCGTGGATAACCAAGGGAATCGACAGCGCCCGCGCCACAATCGCAGCGTGGCTTCCGACCGAGCCCTCCTCAAGCACCACACCCTTAAGGCGGCGGCCATAGTCCAGCAGATCGGCGGGGCCGATATTGCGCGCCACCAGAACCGGATTTTCGGGCAGGTCCAGATCGGTGTTGTGCCCTTGGTCGGTCAGAATCCGCAAAAGCCGGTTTGACAGGTCTTCGAGGTCATGCAGCCGATCACGCAGATAGGGGTCGGCCGATTGTTCCAACCGGGCGCGGGCGGTGGATTGTTCCTTTTCAACGGCGGCCTCGGCGGAAAGGCCCAGGTCGATATCTTCGCTCATCCGGCGGATCCAGCCGCGCGAATGCGCAAACATCTTGTAGGTTTCCAAAACCTGCCGATGCTCCTTGTCCAGGCTTACCGCCTCGGACAGCATCTGGTCGACCTGTTTGCGCAACTTTTCAACAGCATCTGTCAGCCGTTCACGTTCGGCGTCAGGGTCATCCCCGACCGGGTTGGTGACGACGACACGCGGTTCGTGCAGCCAGACGCGGCCTTCTGCTGTGCCTTCCTGGGCTGTGGTGCCGTGAAACATGACGGGGTGACGGTGGGTGCCCCCCAGGGCCTCTCCCTCGCCCAGAAAAGCCCCCAGCTCTGTCATTTCGGCAAGAACCATCGCTACGACCTCCAGGCCGTATAGCTCATCTTCGGAAAATTCGCGGGCGACTTTCGATTGCACGACCAGAACACCCATCCGTTCGCCAACGCGCTGAATCGGGACGCCCAGAAACGACGGATAGAGCTCCTCTCCGGTTTCGGGCATATAGCGAAAGCCCTTTTCGGCAGGGGCGTTGCCCGTATTGACCGGTTGCGCCGTGCGCGCTACGCGCCCCACCAGACCTTCGCCCAGACGCATCCGCGTATGATGCACGGAACCGGCTTTCAAACCCTGGGTGGCGCTGAGTTCCAGTGTGTCAGCGTCGCGGAAAAGATAGATTGAACAAACCTCTGTGCCCATCGAATCGGCAATCAGTCTGGTTATTTGATCAAGCCGTTCTTGTCCTTTGCCTGGGGTTGCCAAACTGTCGCGCAGACGCCGAAGCAATTTTCGGCTGTCACTTTCTGTCCGTTCTGGCATAGGCCCCCTGCGTCTCTTGGCTTAGCGGCCTGTAACTTCAGGCCGATTTTTCCAACTCAAACGCATCATGAAGCGCCTGCACCGCTAATTCCAAGTATTTCCGATCAATCAGCACAGAAATTTTGATTTCAGAGGTCGCGATAACCTTGATGTTGACGTTTTCGGAGGCAAGTGCCTGAAACATGGTCGCGGCAACCCCTGCGTGTGACCGCATCCCGATGCCAACCACCGAAACCTTGGCGACATCCGTATCAACAACCAGATCGTCATATTTGATCACGCCGTTTGCACGGGCATCTTCCATCGCCTTTTGGGCGCGCGAAACCTGGTTGATTGGGCACGAAAAGGTCATATCGGTGACGGCGGCGGTATGGCCTTCGTAATTCTTTTCCGAAATATTCTGAACGATCATATCGACGTTCACCCCGGCTTCGGACAAGGGGCCAAAGATTGCCGCGGCAATGCCGGGCCGGTCTTCGACCGAGAGCAGGGTCATCTTTGCCTCATCCCGTGAGAAGGCAACGCCCGAGACAACTTTCGATTCCATGATTTCATCCTCGTCGCAGACCAGGGTTCCAGAATTTTCGTCGGTGTCCTCAAACGAGGACAGAACCCGCAGCCGCACCTTGTGGCGCATGGCAAGTTCGACCGAGCGGGTTTGCAGCACTTTTGCGCCCAGGCTGGCCAGCTCCAGCATCTCCTCGAACGCGATGCGGTCAAGTTTGCGGGCCTTTTGGCTGATGCGCGGGTCTGTGGTGTAGACGCCGTCGACATCGGTGTAGATATCGCAGCGTTCCGCGCCAAAGGCGGCGGCAAAGGCAACGGCTGTGGTGTCGGATCCGCCGCGGCCGAGGGTGGTGATCCGCCCTTCGGTGGACAGTCCCTGAAAACCGGCGATCACCGCGACCTTCATGCCTTCGGTAAATTTCGTATCGATATTGGTGCGCGGAATGTCGACAAAACGGGCACTGGAGTGGACGCTGGTGGTGTGGATCGGCACCTGCCAGCCTTGCCAGCTGCGCGCGGGCACGCCCATTTCCTGCAATGTCAGCGCCATCAGGCCGGCGGTGACATTTTCACCCGATGAGACGACCGCATCATATTCGCGCGCGTCAAACATCGGTGAGGTCTGTTCGACCCAGCCGACCAGCTCATTGGTCTTGCCCGACATCGCTGATACGATGACGATAACGTCATAGCCGCGCTCGACCTCGCGCTTGATCTTTGCGGCGACATTCTTGATGCGCTCTAGATTGGCTACAGAAGTGCCACCGAATTTCATAACTAGAAGCGGCATGGATACCCCCCTGAACCGCCGGACCGGGTTTTGCCGTTCTTTATGCGCCGCAACGCCGAAGGGCAAGGGGCGATGCGGGCGCGGCAGGGGGCATTCTGCCCCCTCTTGGCTGCGCCAATTCACCCCCTGAGAGTATTTCGGCCAAACAAAAGCCTCAAAACGGGATCGGCGTGCCGTCCCATTCCTCAAAGCAGCCGGTGGTTTCAGGGCCAAGGGCCGCAAAGCGTTCGCAAAGGCCCTCGACCGATTGTTTGGGGCTGATCGTGGCACCGGGGCCGCCCATATCGGTCTGGACCCAGCCGGGGTGATAGATGCCGACCGCGATGCCCTCGGGGGCGAGGTCGGCGGCGAGATTGCGGCCAAGGTTGAGCGCCGCCGCCTTTGAGGCACGGTAGATATACGAGCCGCCGGGTGCCAGCGATTGCGAGGCCATTTGCGACGACAGGATTGCCACCTTGCCATGGCCGGCGCGCAGGTTGGGCAAAAGCGCCTGAATGGTCAGAAAGACGCCGGTGACATTGGTTGCGAAAGTTGCGGCCCAAAGGGCGGCTGGGTAGCCTTTTTCCAGTGTCTGGCCCTTGTCGGGGTAAACGCCCGCGTTACAGATCAGAAGGGAAATTGGCAGGCCGTTCAGGCGGCGGGCCAGCGCGGTGTGGCTGGCCGGATCCGTGACATCAAGAGCTAGCAAGTCACCCACCGGTTTGCGGCTGGTGCCCATCGCGGCGGTGCCGGATTTGCGGTATCGCGCCAGAAGGGCCGCACCAACGCCCCGGTTTGCGCCGGTAATGAGAACGGTCATGAAAGCCTCCGTGTTGGTTGAGGGCCATGATGCAGGGGCGTCGGGTGAAGGCCAAGGGAAAAACGAACCAGCGGAAAAAACCTGCGCGTTTTCGGGCCTTGCCGGTTGTTTAGTTCGTTTTGCGCGCGGACATGAAAGGTAGGGGGGCGACCTGGATACCCTCTTCGAGCAGGGCGCGGGCTTCGTCTATCCGGGCTTCGCCGTAGATCGAGCGTTCGGGTTGCGCACCTTCGTGCATGGCGCGTGCTTCGGCGGCAAAGTTCATGCCGACATAATCGGAATTTGCTTCGACATGAGCGCGCAAGGTGGCAAGGGCGGCCTCGGCAGGGGATTGCGGGGACGAAAGTGGAGTGTCTGTCGCGGTGGCGCTGCGGGTGGGGCGAATTGCCGGGGCCATCAGTTCCTTGTCAACCATGGTTGATCCGCAGACGGTGCAGGCGATCATGCCACCGGCTTTGAGTTTGTCAAAGGCGTCGGTGGATTGGAACCAGCTGTCAAAGCTATGGTTGTGATCACATTTGAGCGTGTAGCGGATCATCATATACCCCTTCCATTCATACCTATGGTTTGGGTAGGAAAATGCAAGCGCCGTCAGAGTTTCGCAGGTAGTTCAGCCAAGAGCTGTGCCAGTTCGGGTTCCAACACTTTGGTGGCCGCCTTGGATGGGGTGAACCATTTGCGCTTGCGTTGGCCCATTTCCGGGAATTCATCTGCCAGACGGTCGACCGAAAGCGGGTAGACTGCTACGCGGCAGGGGCGCGCAATGGCTGTGCCAAGGGTTTTCTCGTAGGAAAAATGGCCCAGACAGGTATCGCTGACCGTGCCGATTACCCCGGCCTCTTCCCAGGCCTCGCGCGCGGCGGACCCTGATGCGCCAAGCCCCGCAATCGGCCACCCCTTGGGCAGCACCCAGCGCCCGCTATCGCGTGAGGTGATCAGCAAGACTTCCTGCTTGCCCGCCCGCCGACGCAGGCACAATGCCGCATATTGTGTTGGCGTCTTGCCATTTGCGCCGATCAGCAGCGATAGTTTCGTTTCAAATTTCATGGCCTGCCCAGCCCCGGTTTCCTGCCATTCGGCATGAGTGTCAATTATTCGCCCGATGATAGGGTAAGCGGGCGCATATTTCCAGCGCAGGGTTGAATGCGCGGCGGGCGCCCCGCCAGAGCCTTGGTCGCACCATCATTGGTGACGCCCCTATGTTCGGGTGGGGTGCGCGTCATCGCTGGGCGCCTTGCCGCAAGAGGGGGAAAAGATGGCGTCGAGCAGGGGGTCAAGATCGGTGCCTTTGTCCAGAACCTTGTGGGCGGTGCTGGCCATGGTGGTTTGGCGGGCGGGATCTGCCAGGGCCTCCAATGCCGCGGCCAGTGATGGGGCCGTAACGGGAAGTGCCGCCTCGGCGGCATCCAGCGCGTCAAACGCGGCGTGAAAGTTTGACACATGGGGGCCATGCACGATGGCCGAGCCGAAGGCCGCGGGCTCATAGGGGGTATGGCCGCCCCGGTCCACCAGCGACCCGCCGACGAAGGTAATACCGGCCAGCGCATACCAGATCGCCATTTCGCCCATTGTGTCGGCCAGATAGACGGGGGCATCGCCGGGGCTTTCGCCATTTGACCGGGTGGTATGGTGCAGCCCGGTGCGGGCGATCAGCGCCGCGATTTCGGCGGCGCGGCGCGGGTGGCGCGGCGCGAGGATCAGGCGGCGCGCCGGGTTGGTTTTCAGCGCTTGCGCGAATGCGGCCAGGACCGGCTCCTCTTCGCCCTCATGGGTTGAGGCGGCGAGCACCGTGGTTGCGCGGGGAAAATGGGGGCGCAGGGCCGCAACCTCGGGCGGGGGGGTGGCATCTGGCGCGGTCTTGAGATTGGTGATTGGCAAAAGCCGATCTGCGGGTAGGCCAAGTTTGGCAAAGCGCACCTCGGACCCGGCGTCCTGGGCGGATAGCGCGGTGATAGCCCCCAGCAAGCTGCCCGCAAGCCCCGGCATCCACCCCCAGCGACGGGCTGAACGTGCCGACATCCGCGCGCCGACCACCACCACCGGAATCGCGCGGGCGGCACAGGCGGTTAGGCGATTTGGCCAAAGCTCGTTTTCAACCACGACCAGCACGGCGGGGCGGGTGCGGGCCAAAAACCGGCGCAGCACCAGCCGATGATCCAGCGGCGCCAGCGCGGCATGGGTGCGCGGCAGGCGCCAGGATCGCGCCAGCGCCCGCCCGGTTTCGGTGTTGGTGGTAATCAGCAGCCGGACGGATGTGTCGCGGCGCAACACCCCCTCGATCAACGCGCGGGCCGAGGCCAGTTCGCCATTAGAGGCGGCATGAAGCCAGATCAGTGGCCCCGCCAGACCGGGCGCCGTGCCAAGGCGTTCGGCCACGCTCGCTGCATCACCCCGCCCCATCATGCGGCGCAGTAGCAGGCGCAGCGCCATATAGGGCGCGGCAAATGACACAAAAAGGCGATAAAGAAGCAAAGCGGCACCATGAACGAGGATCATGCCATTGAACCCGTCCGAACGCTGCATGCAAGGCTTGCGATACATATTTGCGGGCCGCAGAAGATGAACGGACAAGTTGCCCGTTCATCTTTATGTCAATACCTCTGTCCTTGCCAGAGGGTGTTGGGTTTGCCTTACCCGGCGGCCAGGCGGGCTTCGCGCGCCTTGCGCCAGGCAACGTCGGAAGGCGAGATGAAGGTGTAAAACATCGGCACGACAAACAGGGTGAACATGGTGCCCAGCACCAGCCCCGAGAACATCACCACGCCCATTGCCTGACGTGCGGCGGCGCCCGCGCCATCGGCCATGATCAACGGAACCACGGCCAGCGTCATGGCGGCGGTCGTCATCAGGATGGGGCGCAAGCGCACCTTGGCTGCGGCCACGATTGCCTCGCGTCGGGTGGCGGCATGGTCGTGGCGCTGCTGATTGGCAAATTCGACCATCAGGATGCCGTGTTTCGTAATCAGGCCGATCAGCGTGATCAGCCCGACCTGGCTATAGATGTTCAGCGTTCCCAGCCCCAGGTTCAACGGCAGGACCGCGCCAAAAATGGTCAGCGGCACGGACATCAGGATGATGAACGGGTCACGCAGGCTTTCAAACTGTGCGGCCAGCACCAGATAGATCACCACAACCGCTGCCGCGAAGGCGATCAGGATGGTGTTGCCCTGTTTAACCTCAAGCCGCGACTGGCCGGAATAGTCGATGAAAAAGCCGTCGGGTATAACCTCGTTTGCGATCTGAACGATCTCGGCCAGGCCATCACCGGTGGATTGGCCGGGCAAAGGCAGTGCCGTGATGGTGGCTGAGTTGAGTTGGTCAAACTGTTCGATCGAGGATGCCGCGACACCGGTTGAAATGTTGACCACCGCCGATAGCGGCACCATTTCGCCGGTTGCGGCACGCACAAAGAACTGGCCCAGTTGTTCGGGGTTGGCGCGCATGTCTTGGGGCACCTGGGTCACAATGTCATAGCTGTTGGAGTCGCGGTCAAACTGTGCCACAGCGCCGCCGCCCACCAAAAGCCCCAGCGTCGCCCCGATCTCTGAGACCGGCACATTCAGCGTTGCCGCGCGATCACGGTCGATCATGACCCGCACTTCGGGGGCATCGAAGGCCAACGAATTTTGCACGATGATGAACTTGCCTGTGGCCTGCGCCTTGGCCTTGATTTCATCAGCGACCTCGGCCACCCGATCCGGCGAGTGGATCGACTGAATCACGACAGAGATAGGCAAGCCGCCGCCTGTGCCCGGTAGCGATGGTGGCGAAAAGACAAAGCCCTGCACCCCCGCCACCGAGTCCAGCCGCGCCTGAATGTCCTGCTGGATTTGCTTTTGGTTGCGGATCCGGTCGGACCAGTCTTTCAGCGCCCAGATATAGATGCCGGTATTTCCAGCCCCCCCAAAACCGGCAATCGAAAACTCGGTCCGAACCTCGTCTATATCCTGGGTCAGATGCGAGATTTGATCAGTGTAAAGGTTGGTGTAGTCGATGGTTGCGTAGCGTGGGCCGTTCAAAAAGGCGAACAGCGCGCCTTGGTCTTCTTCCGGGGCCAGTTCGGTTGAGGTGTTGAAAAACATGAACCCCGTCACCCCGACCAGTGTGGCCACGATCAAAAGCGTCACCGGGCGATAATCAAGCGAGGATGACACCCGCCGCCCGTACCACGCTGACAGCGTGTCCGAAACGTGGTCGACATATCCTTGAAACTTGCTGGTGCTGTCATGGCTCAAAAGTCGGGCGGACATCATGGGGGTGATGGTCAGCGCGATGATCCCCGAAAGCACGACCGCGCCGGCCAGGGTAAAGGCAAATTCCTGAAACAACGAACCGGTAAGCCCGCCGGTAAAGGCCAAAGGCGTAAGAACGGCTGCCAGTGTGATGGTCATGGCAATGACCGGGCCGGTGATTTCCTGCATCCCCTTGATGGCCGCAGGCATCGGTTTCATGCCGTCTTCGATATGGCGGTGGATGTTTTCCACCACCACGATCGCGTCGTCAACGACAAGCCCGATCGCCAGCACCATGGCCAGCAGCGTCAGCAGGTTGATCGAATACCCCAGCGCCAACAACACCGACATCACCCCGATCAGCGACAGCGGAATGGTGACGATTGGCATCAGCACCGACCGGAACGATCCAAGGAACAACAAGATCACCAACACCACGATGCCGACCGCTTCAGCGATGGTCTTGAACACCTCATCGATCGAGGCCGAGATGGTTTCGGTCGAATCGTAAACCAGTTCGATGTTCATCCCCTCGGGCAGGGTGTCATTGATGACGGGCAATTCAGCGACCACGGCGGCCGCAGTATCCAGCGGGTTGGCCGCCGGGGTGGGGAACACGCCGATAAAGGTGCCGGGTTGACCGTTGAAGGTCACAATCTCTGACCCGTCCTTGGCCGCCAGTTGTACATCGGCCACATCGCGCAGCCGCACCACGGCATCGCCATCGGCGCGGATCGGCAGGGCGCCGAACGCCTCAGGGGTTTGCAAGGTGGATTGCAACGTGATTGACTGTGCGACATATTCGTTTTCTGTCTTGCCGGGGGCCGACAGGAAGTTCGACGCGCGGATCGCGCCCAGCACTTCGGATGCGGTCACGCCGCGCGCCGCCAGTTTCAGCGGGTCAATCCAGACGCGCATCGCGTAGTTCGAGGCCCCGATCACCTGAATTTCTGCCACGCCGGGAATAGTGGACATGCGCGGGCGGATCACGCGCTCAAGATATTCGGTCAACTGTTCGGGCGTCATGTTGGGGTTCTGGGCGGCCAGATACATCAGCGCGAACTGCATCCCCGTGCCTTTGACGATGATCGGGTCTTCCGCCTCACTGGGCAGTTGCCCGCGCACCTGTTGAACCTTGGCCAGCACTTCGGTCAGGGCTACGTCGGGGTCGGCACCAAGCTGCATCTGCACCGACACGACCGAGGCCGAGGGCCGCGACTGCGAGGTGACATAGTCAATGTTTTCGGTCGTCGCCACCGCTGCGGCAACCGGCGAGGTGATGAAGCCCTGAATCAGGTCCGGCGCGGCGCCGGGGTAGACCGTGGTGATCGTGACCACGGTTTCCTCAACCTCGGGGTATTGGCGCACGGCAAGGCTGAAAATCGCCTGAAATCCCAGCAAAAGCATGAAAGCGCCCAACACGGTAGACAGCACGGGGCGGCGGATGAATATCTCGGAAAAGCTCATCTTATGGCCCTCAGTTGCCGGTTTGGGGGGCGGCGTCGCCATAGGCCACGGGGGTCGGCGCGACGGAATTGTCGATGGTGACGGCGGCACCGGCAGATAGCTTGTTCTGGCCCGCGTTCACCACCTTGTCGCCTGCTGCCAACCCTTCGGTTATTTCAACCATGGCGCCGGTACGGCGGCCCAGTTTGACAAATACCTGTTCGGCGCGTTCGGGGTCGCCTTCGGCCTTGCCGGGGCGCACAACATAGACCGAGTCACCGTAAAGGTTTGATGTAACGACAGTTTGTGGCAGCGCGATTACCCCGTCTTCGTCCGGCAGATCAACCCGTACGCGCAAGAACTGACCCGGTGTGATGCCTGTGCCCGCGTTGTCTACCACAGCGCGAACCGTAACCAGACGCGAGTTGGGGTCGATCTTCGGCTCTATCCCGCTGATATGGCCGGTTGCGGACAGATCACCCACCTCAGACCGGACCGACAGCGCCTGACCCGTGCTTACAAGGCCCAATTGCTGTTCGGTCAGGGTGAAATCGACGCGCATGTTATCGCGGTCTTGCAGGGTCGCATACACCGTGCCGGTGGCGACGAACTGGCCCGCCTCGATCTGGGGGATCCCCACCACACCGGCGAAGGGTGCGGTCAGGCTTTTGGTTGCCAAAAGAGCCTTCAGCTTGGCCACGGTGGACCGGGCAGAGACGGCCTGTGCCTCGGCAACATCCAAGGCATTCGAGGTGGAAACGCCGCGCGTTGACAATTCCCTCGCGCGTTTCAACTCGGTCTCGGCCAGCTGCATTGCGGCTTCTGCGGCGGCCAGATCGGCCCGTTCGGTGCGGTCGTCGATTTGCACCAGGACGTCGCCCTTTTTGACGCGGTCATTGGCCGTAAAAGCAATTTCTCGCACCACGCCCGAGGCTTCGACTGACAGGTCAACGCCCTGTGCCGCCCGCGCGGTGCCGATGGTTTCAATACCCGGCGTCCAGGTGATCGGTTGCACTTCGGTTACTGAAACCACCAATGGGGCCGGGGTCATGCCGGCAAAAAATTGCGCGATCATCTTGGCGCGAAACAGATTGAAGCCAACAATGCCGCCGCCGATCAATCCAAGAACGACGATGGCGATGATTATACGCTTTATCATGAAGACCCCTGCAGTCATTGAACATAGAAAAGCCAGCGCGCAACCTTGCCCGCCGGTCTCATTCCTGAACGTGATAGTTCAGAATGTACGTCGGGTGTCAATCACGCATCAGGCGCAAGCTATGTCGTTTAACCCATATGGCAAGGGAGTAAAGCGCAGTCCCCGCATTGCATTACCTTACGGAAGGCAAAGTCGTATTTTGTTGCGGCCACGTTCTGAATCAGGTGACAAAGCGAAAAGGTGACGCAACTGGAGCGATCATCTGACCGTCTGAACCACATATGGCGGACGATATTTTATAGCAATATGTGATTTGGGTTTTGGTGGAACCGATGCGCATGCCTTTGTGAACCGCTTTAGAGAACAGGCTTACACCGAATGGTAAGCCTTGGGGCGTGATGAAATGAAATCAGGGAGGAGCGATACGAGAAATGTTTGACCCTTTCGCGCCATTTGCGCTGTGTATGGATATCGCAAAGATCGGGATGGAAGCACAATCCGTGGTTACTTATCGGCTGGCAGGGCTGATGGGGCTGTGGGATACCCCCCCGTCCGAGGTGAACCGGATGTTTGCCGAAAAACAGCGCGCCATGGTATGGTCAGTCGGTGCGGCACAACGTGCTGTGTTTGCGGGAAAATCGCCCGAAGCGGTGATGCGGGCCGGGCTTAAGCCTATCGGCAAACGCACGGCTGCAAATGCGCGTCGCCTTGCGCGGCTGGGGCCGAAAAACGGCGATTGATGCCGCCTTTCGCGCATTGGCCGGCGCGTCAGCGCGGCGCGCAATGCGCAGTGATACCTCAAAGGCCTGTGCCCCGGACAGCCCCCGAAGAGAAGCGTGACTAGGAGGGGGCCGCGATAAGGCCGTCAATCCGCGCTTTCCAGGCTGTCGTGTCCACACCGCATTTGGCCAGCCAATCGGCATTGTAATAGGTGTCCAGGTAGCGCTCTCCGCTGTCGCAGATCAGCGTTACGATTGAACCCGTCTGCCCGCGCCGCTGCATTTCGGCAGCGATGCACAGAACCCCGAAAAAGTTAGTTCCGCTCGAAGGGCCAACCTTGCGAAACAACAGGTTTGAAAGCGCCTGCATTGCCGCAACCGATGCCGCATCCGCAACCTTGATCATCGCGTCGATGACCCCAGGAATAAACGACGGCTCGACCCGGGGGCGCCCGATCCCTTCGATGCGCGATGATGTTTTTGCCGTAAGGTTGCGGTCGCGTGATTGCCAGGCATCGAAAAATACCGAATGTTCCGGGTCCACGACGCATAGCGATGTGCGAAGGTCCTGATACCGGATATAGCGCCCGATCGTGGCTGATGTGCCGCCGGTGCCCGCGCTCATGACGATCCATTCGGGTATTGGATGCGGTTCGCCGGCCATCTGGCGGTAGATGCTTTCCGCGATGTTGTTGTTTCCGCGCCAATCCGTTGCCCGTTCGGCATTTGTGAATTGGTCCAGGTAAAAGCCGCCCGATTCCTGTGCCAGCCGTGCCGCTTCGGAATAGACGGCATCTGCGGTGCCGACAAAGTGACACTTGCCGCCATATTGGGTGATTGCGGCGACCTTTGCGCGCGAGGTGCTTTCTGGCATCACCGCGACAAACGGCAAGCCAAGAAGCCGCGCAAAATAAGCCTCGCTGACCGCTGTAGAGCCAGAGGACGCCTCGACCACCGTTGTCTTTGGGCCAATATCGCCATTGCTGATCCCGTAAAGAAACAAGGACCGCGCCAACCGATGTTTCAGACTGCCCGTCGGATGGGTGCTTTCATCCTTTAGATAGATCGGGATACCCGCAAGCCCCGGCACATCCAGCCGAACCAGATGGGTATCGGCCGAGCGCTGGCGGTCGCGTTCAAGCTGGGTCGCGGCGTGGCGGACCCATTCATGGTCAGTCGGGCGGGTGATGATCAGATTTGCAGGGCAAAAACGTTCAGCGTCAGCGTGGTTTGTCATGGCTCAGAAGTCTTTCATTGCGAACAGGTTCCGCCCTTGATCAACGTGCCACACGGCAGGCAGGCACCTTGCCATGGTGCGTAGGCTGTCGCGGGTGCCCAAGTATTCGGCGCATGTATTCTTTACCCCGGCTATGGCTGAGAGGTCACGCGGAAAGATCGCGGGGTTGATCGCGCCCCCCTTTCATCCCGGCCCTTAACGCTTGCGTGCGGGGCAAGTGGTTATAGCCCGCGGCCCCTATCGTAATTTCGCCCGAAGCTGTTATCATGGTCTTTTAACTGCCGTTCTTTCGTCACTGGCCTGTGAGGAAGTCCGCCATGCAAAAGATCGCTGCGCTTAGCCTTCATGTTCCCGAACCCGAGGTTCGCCCCGGTGGGGTGCCCGATTTCACCAATGTGACCATCGCCCCGGCGGGCGCTGTTGACCGCCCGCCTGTGGATGTTGACCCCCGCGAAATCCGTGATTTGGCGTTTTCCATCATCCGGGTGCTGAACCGCGCGGGCGAGGCGGTTGGCCCTTGGGCGGGCACGCTTGGCGACGATGAGTTGGTCGCGGGGCTGCGCCATATGATGCTGCTGCGCAGTTTTGACGCACGGATGATTATCGCGCAGCGTCAGGGCAAGACCTCGTTCTACATGCAACATCTGGGCGAAGAGGCGGTCAGCACCGCCTTTCGCAAGGCATTGTTGCCCGGCGATATGAATTTTCCCACCTATCGGCAGGCCGGGCTGTTGATTGCGGATGATTATCCGCTGGTGGATATGATGAACCAGATTTACTCGAATTCGGCCGATCCGCTGAAGGGGCGGCAGTTGCCGGTGCTTTATTCAGTCAAGAGCAAGGGTTTTTTCACGCTTTCCGGCAACCTTGCCACGCAGTTCCCGCAAGCGGTTGGCTGGGCCATGGCCTCGGCGATCAAGGGCGAAACGAATATCGCGGCCGCCTGGATTGGTGACGGGTCAACCGCCGAAAGCGACTTTCACGCGGGGCTGGTCTTTGCCTCGACGTTCAAGGCGCCGGTCATTTTGAATGTGGTCAACAACCAATGGGCCATTTCCACGTTTCAGGGCATCGCGCGCGGTAGTGCGGGCACATTTGCGGCGCGGGGGCTGGGGTTTGGTCTGCCCTCGCTGCGGGTCGACGGAAATGACTATCTGGCGGTTCATGCGGTGGCGAAATGGGCTGCTGAACGGGCAAGGCGCAGCCTGGGCCCGACGTTGATTGAATACGTCACCTACCGCGCCGGGGCCCATTCATCGTCTGATGACCCCACCGCCTACCGCCCCAAGGAAGAATCTGCCGCCTGGCCGCTGGGTGACCCGGTGATCCGGTTGAAAGCGCATCTGATCGCCAAAGGGCTTTGGTCTGATGAGCGGCACGCCCAGTTGGAGGTCGAACTGCTGGATACCGTGATCGCCGCCCAGAAAGAGGCCGAAAGTTTCGGCACGCTTCATTCCGGCGCCCACCCGTCGACGCGGGACATGTTTGAGGGGGTTTACGCCGAAATGCCTGCGCATCTGCGCCGCCAGCGGCAAGAAATGGGGGTCTAGCGCATGGCACGGATGACGATGCTTCAGGCTATCCGCGACGCCATGGATGTCGCCATGGGGCATGATCCGACGGTTGTGGTTTACGGCGAGGACGTGGGGTATTTTGGCGGCGTGTTCCGCGCCACGCAGGGGTTGCAGGAAAAATATGGCCGCACCCGCTGTTTTGATACGCCGATCAGCGAAAGCGGCATTGTCGGCACCGCTATCGGCATGGCCGCGAATGGGCTCAAACCCTGTGTCGAGATCCAGTTCGCGGATTATATGTACCCCGCCTATGACCAGATCACCCAAGAGGCGGCGCGCATCCGCTACCGCTCTTCGGGGGAGTTTACCTGCCCGATCGTGATCCGCATGCCAACCGGCGGCGGTATATTCGGCGGCCAGACCCACAGCCAAAGCCCCGAGGCGCTGTTTACCCATGTTGCGGGCCTAAAGGTGGTGATGCCGTCAAACCCGCATGACGCCAAGGGCCTGCTGATCGCTTCAATCGAAGACCGCGATCCGGTCATTTTTCTGGAACCCAAGCGCCTTTATAACGGGCCGTTTGATGGCCATTACGACCGGCCGGTGACGTCCTGGGCGAAACACCCCGATGGCGAGGTGCCCGAGGGGTATTTTGCCGTGCCGCTGGGCCAGGCCCATATTGCGCGCAAAGGGGGCGGCGTTACCGTTCTGGCCTACGGCACGATGGTGCATGTTGCGCTGGCCGCCGCTGACGACACCGGGGTTGACGCCGAGGTGATCGACCTGCGCACCCTGCTGCCCTACGATCTAGACACGATCACCGCATCGGTCCGCAAGACGGGCCGCTGCGTGGTCGTGCATGAGGCAACGCTGACCTCGGGCTTTGGCGCCGAACTGGCGGCATTGGTGGCCGAGCATTGTTTTTACCACCTGGAGGCGCCGGTGTGCCGTGTGGCAGGCTGGGACACGCCCTATCCGCATGCGCAGGAATGGGACTATTTCCCCGGCCCCGCCCGTGTTGGCGCGGCGCTGACCAAGACGATGGAGGCCTGACGATGGGCCAGCACACGATAAAAGTTCCCGATGTTGGCGAAGGTATCGCTGAGGTGGAACTGGCGGAATGGGCCGTTGAGGTGGGTGATCTGGTGCGCGAAGATCAGGTGCTGGCGGCGGTGATGACCGATAAGGCAACCGTTGAAATCCCCTCGCCTGCAGACGGCAAGGTGATCTGGCGCGAGGCGGAAATAGGCCAGAAAATGGCCGTGGGTGCCCCCCTGATCCGGCTGGAGGTCGCGGGCGACGGTAACACCAAACCAAGCGCGGCGATCAGGGATGAACCACCTGCCGTGCCGCTGCCCCGCGCCAGGGGCGACAGCGACCCCATGGCCAAACCGCCGAAACCGGAAAGACCCGCTACCCCGCCCCACCCCGTTCATGCGCCGCTAGCTCCACTGCCCCGCCCCGAGGGGGAACGGCCGATGGCCGCGCCCTCGGTCCGCGCGCGCGCCGCAGAGGCGGGCGTTGATCTGCGCCGGGTGACGGGGTCAGGGCCGGCTGGGCGCATCACCCACGAAGATCTGGATCGGCTGGCAGCCCAACCCGAGGCCCCCCGCCCGGCAGGCACCCGTCAGCGCAACACCACGATCGAACAGATCAAGCTGATCGGTATGCGCCGCAAGATCGCGGAAAAGATGGCCCTCGCAAAAGCGCGAATACCGCATATCACCTATGTCGAGGAAATTGATGTGACTGCGGTTGAGGCATTGCGGGTCAGCCTGAACGTTACAAAGCCTGACAGCCACCCGAAACTGACGCTGTTGCCGTTTTTGATGCGCGCCATGGTGCAGGCCATCGCCGCGCAACCCCGCTTGAATGCCCGCTTTGATGATGAGGCGGGGGTGATCGAGCAGGTCGGCGGGGTGCATATCGGTATTGCCGCGCAGACGGGCGCGGGGCTGATGGTGCCGGTCGTGCGCCATTGCGAGGCGCGCGATATATGGGAATGCGCCGCCGAGCTGAACCGCGTCACGGATGCCGCCAAATCCGGCAGGGCCGCGCGGGATGAATTGACCGGATCGACCATCACCATCACCTCGCTTGGCGCGATGGGGGGGATTGTTTCGACCCCGGTGATCAACCACCCCGAAGTGGCAATCATCGGGGTGAACAAGATCGCGATCCGCCCAGTCTGGCAGGACGGTGCCTTTGTGCCGCGCAAGATGATGAACCTTTCATCGGGCTTTGATCATCGGGTGATCGACGGTTGGGATGCGGCGATGTTCATCCAAAAGATCAAGACCTTGCTGGAAACGCCGGCGCTGATCTTTGTCGAAGGGTAGGGCAATGAGGGATATTTATTGCAAACTACTGGTGATTGGGGCGGGGCCCGGCGGCTATGTCTGTGCCATCCGCGCGGGACAGTTGGGCATTGATACGGTGATCGTTGATTTTGCCAAACCGGGCGGCACCTGCCTGAATATCGGCTGCATCCCCTCAAAAGCGCTGATCCATGCGGCAGATGAATTTGATGCAGCCCGGAACCGGGCGTTGCCGAATGCACTGGGCATCAGCGCGGGCGCGCCGCAGATTGATCTGGCCCAAACGGTAGAGTGGAAAAACAGTATTGTTGCGCGGTTGACCGGGGGTGTCAGTGATCTTTTGAAACGGGCCAAGGTCAAGATCCTGGCGGGACAGGCGCGGTTTCTGGACGGCAAGACGGTTGAGGTGATGACAGATACCGGGCCGCAGATCCTTCATGCCGAAAACGTCGTGATCGCCACCGGATCGGCCCCGGCGGAGCTGCCGTCGCTGCCGTTCGGCGGGCGCGTGATCGCATCAACCGAGGCGCTGGCGCTGGCGCGGATACCCGAAAGCATGGTGGTGGTTGGCGGCGGCTATATCGGGTTGGAACTGGGCACCGCCTTTGCCAAAATCGGCGTCACGGTGACGGTAATCGAGGCCGCCAGCCGCGTGCTGCCGCAATATGACGCTGATCTGATCCGCCCGGTGCTACGGCGACTGAATGAGCTTGGGGTCACGGTGATGACCGGGGCCAAAGTGACCGGTATGAATGTAAAAGGCGCCCTGCAGATTGAGGGCCCCGACGGCGATGTGCGGATGAAGGCCGATACAGTGCTGGTAGCCGTTGGCCGCCGCCCGGTGACCGATGGTTGGGGCCGCGAAGAACTGGTGCTTGAGATGGACGGCCCCTATCTGCGTGTTGATGACCGCTGCCAGACCGCAATGCGCGGCATCTATGCCATAGGCGACGTCACGGGTGGGCCGATGCTGGCGCACCGGGCGATGGCCCAAGGCGAATTGGTCGCGGGCGTCATCGCGGGCCACAAGGTCCGGTGGACGAAACAGGCAATCCCCGCCGTGTGCTTTACCGACCCCGAGGTTGTGACCGCTGGCCTGACCCCGGATCAGGCCCGCGATGCGGGATATAAAACCAAGATCGGGCAGTTCCCCCTTGCCGCAAACGGGCGGGCGTTGACGATGCAGGCCGGGCAAGGCTTTGTCCGGGTTGTGGCGCGTGCGGACAATCATCTGGTGCTGGGTATTCAGGCCGTCGGGCGCGGTGTCTCCGAGCTGTCAGCAGCCTTTGGGCTGGCGTTGGAAATGCAGGCCCGGCTTGAAGATATTGCGGCCACGGTCCACACACACCCGACCCAAGGTGAGGCCTTGCAAGAGGCTGCGATGACAGCGTTGGGTCAAGCCTTGCATATTTGAAAACCATGGCCATTCGGGCGGTTTTTAAGGCCTGTCGTTATGATTGCTGGCTGATGCGCCGTCAAACGGGATAGCCAAAGTCTGAAATCGTGCGCCAAATGTCATGGTTGATCAGCTTCAATTCCTTGATAGCGGCCTCGATATCCTCAAGGGCTGCGTCATTCAAGGGATTGACCTGACCCATCATCAGCTTGTCCTTGCGATCGGCTATGCGCATCAGAATTGTCCGGGGGTTTCCGCCCTCGGCATCAAAGGCATAGATGCAATGATTATATCTATTACGCAAAGCTGACTGGCTTAGGATACGCCCCGTCAGCGAAAGGATGCTTTTTCGTTCAGTCAGGCTGGTCTTTTCCAGCTTAGATAAGCGCTCTACCAGATCTATGCGGGCGCGGGTGGTATTCAGCGTCAAAAATACGACCGTTGCCGTTTCCTTATCCATACCGGACAGCCCTGCGATCAGATGAATCAACAGGCTTTCGGTGTTTGTCCAAGCATAATTCAGCTTACCTACCAGCAGTAAGAAACCATCGAAATCAATCAGATGGTCCGGGTCTGTCACAATGGCCCACCATTGGCGTTATCGGCAGAAGACAAATACCAGATGGCAGCTTCGGTTCGGTTGTTGACGCCCAGTTTGGCGATCACATGGTGAATATGCAGCTTGATCGTATGTTCCGATACGTCAAGCTCTTCTGCGATGATCTTGTTTTGTTTGCCTTTCGACACAGAACATAAAACCTGGCGTTCGCGCTCGGTTAGTTTGACCGGTCCTTTCTCTGGCCGCGGCATCTGGGTGTGTGAAACCGGGCTGTCGTTGCCGCCTTTTGGAGGGTGATCCGTTCCCGAATCTTCGATCAGCTCATCGGGGATATATCGCACTTTGCCCATCAGCAGGCGAAGAATGGATAGCCTCCGATCAATTTCCATGTTCATGGGTAAAAACCCAAGTGCGGGCGGTGTCTCTTTCTTTGCAGTATGCAACAACAGGTTTCGCGCAACTTCGGGTTGTCGATAAGCAAGTGCAAACATTGTCGCGGGGAACCTTTCACGCAAGAACGGCATGCGTTCGCAAAACTCACCCGTTTTCGTTTCATTGACTATGATCGCCCGAATTCGTTTGGCACGCTCTGGTGCAATGGCCGAAAGTTCATTCAAAGAAGCAATACGGTTAAATTCAACGCATCCAAATTCACTGCGTGTAATCCGGAGCATTGTATCCGAGAAATCAAGGGAGTTTCCGACAAAAATACAACCTATGGTGACTGGGGTATCATTAATCTCAGTGTGCATTATAAACTTACCTCGCCTTAACCTTAAGGTTGCATATTTATTTGAAAAAATACCAACAGGAATTGTGTTTAGAATGCCGCTAAGAAGTGTTGCAACGGAACTTAGTCAACGGCTTAAATTATTGTAAGTCATTGGTTTATATTGTAAAAATATCAAACTCCCTTGCCCGTAGGTTGAAGCCCGTTTGCACTTCTGTATTAACCTTATGCTAACACATTTTTCGGCAAGAGTCCGCCGATTTGTAGTTTTTTGAAACCATAAGGTGGTTACGGCACCCTGTCCTGACGGCTAGGGGGCATGGGTGTGGTGATTAATAACCGTTTGGCTTGGTCATCAGAAATACTTGTTTTACCTCAATTGGTTTTGGCGCGCCAGACGCTCGCACAATGTCTAGCTATGTCAATCATGCCTTCTGGTGGGATGCTGATTTCCGTACGGATCCTTTTACCGCAACGCGGATCTGTAGGGCGGGATATAGCAAAGACCCCTGGAAACGGCGATCAAATATGCCGAATCGCTTTGGGCCGATTCTCCCGCTTGGTGCGAAGAAATCAGGGGGGGGCGCGAACGTAAGATCACAGGTCTGTCAGACGAAGCTGAGACCGGAAGGCCGAGTCATCGCCCAAGGTTTCATAATTCGACGTGCAACGAAAAATGCGCTTGTGTGATGATCGCTTTTGAAATGAGCGGCGATCCGGCGAACGCATCCAACATGATGGAGAACTTCGATGCCCAAGAAAAGCATGATCATGCCGCTTCAAGCCCAGGGCCAAGGCCAGGGTCAGCTTGAGGCCCAGGGCCAGGCCCAGGCCGAGCTGCAGGCTCAGGCCCAACTGGAAGCACAGGGCCAGGCCCAGGGTCAGGGCCAGCACCAGTCATCCGACAGTGAAAACTGGAATGGCAATGGCAATGGCAATGGCAACCTGAACGGTAATGGTAACGGTAACCTGAATGGTAATGGTAATGGTAACCTGAATGGTAACGGTAATGGCAATGCCAACATGAACGGTAACGGTAACGGTAACGCCAACATGAACGGCAACGGCAACCTGAATGCCAATGGCAACCTGAATGCCAACGGTAATCTGAATGCCAACCACAATTCCAACACCTCAGATACGACTGTCGACGTGTATGTGGGGGTTGGGCTTGAGGGGTATGAGCCGACCGACAATGACTTTGCCGATATCGACCTCAGCGACGCGAGCGCGGGTGATTTCATCATGGCGCAGGGCAACATCAACTACGACCCTGGCAATGATATGAACCTGCAAAACATGTTGAATGATGCGCTGAATGGTTCGGGCAATAATGCCGGAACCGTCAACGCGCAGGCAAACCACTTGGTTGATAATGACAGCCTGTCGAATGTGTCCAACAGCGGCAGCATGACCCAGACCAACACCTCAAGCGGTGGCACAGCGACCTCTGAAGACGGTATCGACAGCAATGCCGATGGCGCGATGGGGGGCAGCAATGCCCAATCCAACGGTGGGTTTGCGCTGGGCGGTCTGGGCGTTGGTGGTGCGGCGACGGCTGGCAGCGGAACCAGCGGCCCCGGTGGCGCGGGTAGTGCGGCCGGTGGCTCGGGCGGTAATGGTGGCAGCGCCGGTGCGCTTGGCGTTGGTCTGGGCTTGGGCGGTGCAGCCGCTCATAGCACGTCGACCGGCGGTGCCGGCGGCGACGCGGCGTCGGTTGCGCTGGGCCTGGGGGCTGGTGGTGCCGGTGCCGACTCGGGCGCGACCGGTGGCGGCTCGGGTGATGCCGGTGGTATCGGTGCGGGTTTTGGCGCGGCTGGTTCCAATGCCGACAGCTCCAACACCGGTGACGCCGGTGCGCTGGGTGCGGGCCTTGGGCTGCTGAACCTTGGCCTTGCAGGTGCCAATAACGGCGAAACCGGCAATGCCGATGCGGATGCCATTGGTGCTGGTCTGGGTGCTGGCCTGGGTGCCAGCGGTGACGGTGGTGCTGCCGGTTCGCTGGCTGCGGCTGCCGGTTACGGTGCCGGGACGGCCACTGCGGGTGATGCAAGTGGTGGTTACGGCGGTGCCTCTGATGCGACCTCGGGTGCAACCAACTCGTCCAGCGGTAATGGCGGCACGAACAGTGCAGGTGCCGGTGACGGCAGCTATGGCACTGGCGGCCAGGCATGGGGCGGTAGCACGGGTGATGCCTACGGTGGCTATGCCGAGGTTGGCGGTGTCGAGGCCTATGGCGGTCAGGCCGGTGACGGCTATGCCTATAACGGTGATGGCGGTGCCGGTGGCAATGCCGGGATGTGGGGGTCGCACAACGGTGACGACGGGTTCGTGACCGGTGAGTCCTTCGCTTCGGCAGCGTCGCAAATCGAAACCACGGCGTTCAACCAAAGCATCGTAATGGGGGCCAACGTTCTGGGTAACGTTGTCGACATGACGGTTGTCGGTGGTTCGTTCAGCTCGAGTATCCGTCTTGATCAAGCCGTTTTTTTCACCCAATTTCGGTCAGCTTTG